>JBFJVP010000108.1:0-8491 GCA_041624075.1 Thermoplasmatota archaeon
CCAACAACTGGGCTCCTACAGCCTCCCCTGGACCGGCCTCATCAACCTCGTCGAAGCCAACCTCGGCCAGGAGCCACGCGCGCCGCTGCCACTGCCCGTGCGCCTGACGCAGAGGCCCATTTTCAGGGTCTGAACTGGCCCCAGGACTGCCCCCCGTTACCGTGACGTAGCCCGGTGGTGCACCACGCCCGCCGCACCGAAGGATCAAGTGCACCAGCGGGGAGGCCAGTCATCGAGGGGCCACTCGTCCGGATGCAGCTTGGCGCAGGCGCCCGGCCTCGAGCATCCAAGGTGGTCGATGGAGGATTGGGAAACAGCGCCTTGATTCCTGCAACTGGTGCGCCGGCCGCGCGGCCCGCGAGCGCCTGGACGGTCGCTCAGACCATGAGGTTCCCGCCAGCCTGCGCCCCAACGGCCTCTGTTGGGGCTCCGGCGTTTTGCGGGGGCGAAAGGCAAACCCTCCTGAACTCGGTCGCGCTGGACGGGCCGTGGACTTCCACGCCTTGGCGCCCGGCCCTGACCCCCAACTGCCCCTGGAGGCGTTCGAGCGGCGGCGCCAGCGCGTGGCTGACGCGTTGCCCGAGGGAGGGATGTTGGTGGTGGCAACCCATGCGGAGACCACGTACAGCAACGACGTGGAGCACCCGTTTCGCCCCCACAACGACTTCTGGTACCTGACCGGGTTCAACGAGCCGGGAGGAGTGTTGATTCTAGACGCTTCGGGCGGCAGCGAGGTCTTCGTCCGGGAGCGTGAGCCGTCGGCAGAGATCTGGACCGGCCGCCGGCTGGGCGTGCAGCGGGCAGCCGAGGCGCTTGGGGTCGATCAAGCGTTTGCCCTCGATGACTTGTCGGCGCGTCTGCGCGATCGCTGTGGCCCTGGGCCTGTGTCTGCCGTTACCGAGCATAACCCATGGGTTCATCGGCGCCTGCGGCGGGCGCTGGGGCGGGCCCCGGCGGAGGGCCACGAATTGCTGGCCAACATGCGGGTCATCAAGGACGCGGATGAGGTTCGCTTGCTGCAGAAGGCGGCGGACGTTGGCGTGGCGGCCATGCAGGAGGCGGCGGACTGGATTCGTCCAGGCGGCCACGAGTTCGAGGTGGAGGCTGCCTTGCTGGCACATTACCGGCGTGTGGGCAGCACGGGCCCGGGTTATCCGCCGATCGTGGGGGCCGGCGCCAACGCGGCGGTGCTGCATTACATTGCCAATCAGGACCCCATCCTGGATGGCCAGTTGGTGCTGGTTGATGCTGGCTGCGAGTGGGGCTATTACAACAGCGACATCACGCGCACATTCCCCGCCAGCGGGCGCTTCGATGACTTGCAGGGCCAATTGTATGACGTGGTTGAGCGGGCCAGGGTGGCAGCGATTGCCGCCGTGCGCCCGGGGGCCCGCCTGCGGGAACCCCACGACGCTGCCACACGGACGCTCGCCCAAGGCATGGTGGAGTTGGGTTTGCTGGGCCCCGAGGCCGTGCCCAACTCCGACGGCTCCGGCGGCGACGGCAGCATTCGGCGGCACTTCATGCACGGGACCAGCCATTTCCTGGGCCTGGACGTGCACGACTCGGGCGCCTACCGGGACGAGCACGGTGACAGCCGCCAATTGGAGGAGGGCATGGTCATCACCATCGAGCCGGGCCTCTACTTCAACCCCGATTATGCCTCCTGCCCGCCACGCACGCACGGCATCGGCATCCGCATCGAGGACGACATCCTGGTCACCGCAGACGGCTGCCGCAACTTGACTGCGGCCCTTCCGACGGCTCGTGACGCTGTCGAGGCGATGTCCAAATCGGAGCGGTTGCGCCACTAACGCTAAGAACGCTCCCGCCCCCAGGTCCTTCGTGAAGCGACTGATTCCAGCCTCAGCCCTGGCACTTGTGCTCGTGACGTTGCTGATGGCTCCCGCCGCACAAACCGCCATCAACCAGCCCACGCGCCTGGATCACCAGGTTCGGTTTGCCGACGGCTTTGGCGACGGCTTGTTCGTGGCGTCCGGGAAATTGGAGGCCCGGATGTCGGATGCGCGCGGCGGTTCGGCGTACAAGCAAACGGAAGGGTTTGAGATCACTCGTCTGGCGCAGGTGTGCTGGCACGAAGGCGAAGGCTTGCTGAGCGGACAGCGGTGTGCCACCAGTTCGTCCAGCAGCCTGTCCCTGAAGGTCCAGGATGGCGGCTCCATCGGCGTCAAGCTTCCGGTTGCCGTTGAGGCAGCCGTCTCGACGCCCCACGCATTGGCGATCTTCAGCAATGTCGGCAGCGCGTTTAGCCCGGTGGCCCGGCAGCAGATCGGCCTCAGCAACGCCATGGTGGCAGCCGTGCTGGACGGCGCGCTTCTCGTCGAGCCCAAGGGTGGCGTTGTCGATGCAACCATGGTTACACTGGATGATTCGACCGTGGTTGAGATTCGCGACGGCGACCGGCTGGTGCAACGCGTTCGGGGCGATGACGAGATTCTGACCTTCGACGGCATTCCCCGCATTGGTTCATTCACGGCCCAAACCATCTTCATTCCGTTTCGCGCGGGGGCAACGGCGACGTTTGATCCCGCATCCCGTGGGGCCGCCGCGGAGGGCCTCAAGCCAGAGCGCCTGTCGGGCTTACTCAACGAAATGGGCGACGGCAATGAACTGGATGGATTGCATGAAATGTTTGGCAATTCCCTGGAGGACATTCTCAATGGCGCCTTGTTTGGATTCCCGATCTTCGTGCCGGCGGCCGGCCCCACGGACCAGTTGTCGCTCATCCGCTACGACCATCTGATCGCGTCGCCCCGCGGCGACCACTTGCACCTCGACGGCGATGCGCCACTGATGCTGCAGGGAAGCCGCGTGGATGGCGCCCCCAGCCTGCTTGGCATTGCCTGGTTCGTCCTGCCGTGGTGGAGTTACGCGTTGTGGGCCGTGGCCATTGGTTTCATGGCGGCCCGTTTGGCGGTTCGGCCGCCCAAACCCGAGCCCGGCAGGCATCGTTGGGCCGCCTGGCTGGTTGGCTTCGTGGTGTTCGCGGGCCTGCTGGTGCTGTGGGATCTGGAGGTGCGTTCCCTCTGGGGAACGAGCGTCGGTAGTGCCGGGGATGCGGGCCAGGCGGGCCTCGCCCTGTTTTTGGCAGTTCAACTGTATCCCCTGGCGTACGGCCTGTTTGCAGTGGCAGCACCGCTGCGCGCGATTCTTGGCAACGCCCTGCGCTTGTCGGGCAAGGGTGCGTTGACCCGGTGGGCGGGGCCAATAGCCAACGTTGTGGCATTCGTGCCGGCGGCGTTGTTGTACCGCGCGTACCTGGGTGAATTGTTGGCCCGCGTCGGGGACGCCCTTGGTTGAGAACCAGCATCTGCACCCGCGCCTGATCAGCCTCCTCCGGGCTTTGGGCTGGTCCGAGCTGACGGCGCCCCAGCAAGCTACCCTGGAGCCCGTTCTGGGCGGCGAGCACGTCCTTCTCGTGGCGCCTACGGGGCATGGCAAGACCGAGGCGGCCCTGCTGCCGGTTCTGGGGCGGCTGCTGGCCGAGCGCGACGCCCTCCTACAGGCGGGCCGCCAGTGGCCCTTGGGCTTCAAGGCCTTGTACATCACGCCCCTGCGCGCGCTCAATCGAGATCTGTTGGGCCGCTTGCAGGCTTGGGCTGAAGCACTGGACTTGACGGTCGGGGTGCGCCACGGGGACACCAGCCAGGCGGAGCGCAGCCGGCAGGCGCGCAAGCCCCCGGATCTTCTCATCACCACTCCCGAGACCCTGCAGTTGTTGCTCTACGGCGACACGTTGCGCCGGCACTTGGCGACGGTTCGCTTCGTCATCTTGGACGAGGTGCATGATCTGGCGGCCAGTGAGCGGGGCGGCCAACTGGCCGTCGCACTGGAACGGCTGGAGGAAGTCATCGGCCAGCCATCGGATGTGCGGGCCACCAAGGCTGCGGAGCGCCGTTGCCCATCCAAACCCGACGCCCGCGGCCGGGGTGGCTACCAGCGAATCGGACTCTCGGCAACCGTCGCCGACCCGGCACAGGTGGCAGCCTTTCTGGGTGGCCGAGATCACGATGGCGAGCCCCGGCCGGTATCGGTGCTTGATGTGGCAGCACCCAAGGTCCTGGAATTGAAAGTGGTCCTGCCCTCGGAGGCTCCAGGCGACGAAGCTACTGGCAGTCAGTTGCTTGTGCCCGCCAGCGCCGTGGCCCAGTTGCGTACCGTGCGCGAATTGGCAGGGCAGCATCAACGGGTGCTCGTGTTTCAGAACACCCGGGACGCGGCCGAGCTGATGGTGTCCCGCAGCGCCGTACTGGATGCCCAGGCCGGCAAGGAGGCGACCCTGGAGTTGCACCACGGCAGCTTGAGCGCCGAAGTGCGCGCCGACGTCGAGGATCGCTTCAAGCGGGGCGATGTTCAGGCGTTGGTGGCCACCAGCAGCCTGGAGTTGGGCATCGATGTGGGGGCCATCGACCACGTGGTGCAGGTTCACTCCCCTCGCAGCGTGACGCGTCTCGTGCAGCGCCTGGGTCGAGCCGGGCACCGCGCCGGGGCCACATCGGCTGGAACCCTGGTTGCCAGCGGGCCGGAGGACGTGCTGGAGTGCATGGCCATTGCCCGCTGCGCTATCGAGGGTCGGCTGGAGCCCTTGCAACTTCGCGAGGCACCCCTGGTGGTACTGGCCAACCAACTGGTCGCGTTGACCAACGAGTACGCCGAACTGGATCCCACCTGGACGTACGCGGTGGTGCGGCGGGCACATCCGTTTGCCGAGTTGGACGAGGGGCTGTTCCAGGCAACATGGGATGCCCTGCTCGAAGCCAAAACCCTGTACCCCAGCGAACACGCCGCGCGTCGCATCGCCCGCAGCGGCCGGGCGCGCAAGCATTTTCTCAGTCACATCGGCATGATTGAGGACGCACGCACCTTTCGCGTCGTGGACGAAGCCAGCAAGCGCACCATTGGGAGCGTGGACGATGCTTTCGTGGCTGCCGGCTTGCATCCGGGCGCCTTGTTCATCATGGCGGGCCGGCCGTGGCAGGTGCTGGAGATCGAGAACGAAGAGCAACGGGTGCGGGTCGGGCCGGTGGCGGAGATCGGTGCCGTGCCCCAGTGGAGTGGCAGCGATCTGCCGGTCAGCCGTGAGGTGGCCCAGGAGGTCGCCCGGCTCAGGAGGTACATTGCCTCCGGCCAGGGCGGTGACTTGTCCGCGTACCCGGTATCACAGGAGGCACTGGCCTTCGCCGCTGATCCGATTGGCCGGCACCGGGACGCGGGCTTGCAGGTTCCCACGGATGAAGTGGCGACCATCGAGCAGAGCCGGCGATTGGTGGTGGTCAACGTGGCCCTGGGCAGCCGGGGCAACGAAGCACTGGGGCGCATTACCCAGGCGCTCCTGCACCAGCGGCTGGGTGCCGCCGTGGGCCTGGAGTCCGACGCGTACCGCATCCACCTTACCCTGCCTGCTGGCGAAACCAGCGTGGACCTGGAAGGCCTCTGGAACAGCCTGGACCCGGACACCCTTGACCTTCTGCTCGCCATGATCCTGCGGGACAACCCCCTGACCCGCCACCACTTGGTGCAGGTCGCCAAGCAATTTGGAGCCGTGCCCCAGGCACTGGACCCAAACCGATTCACCAAGGCACGCATGCAGGCCCTCCTGGATCAAATGGCGCTCCAGGAAGAGACCCTCAGTCGCCTGATTCATGACCGCCTGGACGTGGCGGCGGTTCAGGACTTTCTGCGCGCGCTGGCTGCCGGCGAGGTGACCCTGGTGCGCCAGGCCCTCGGCCCGTTGTCGATGCTGCGCCAGGAGGAGACGAAGAACCTGTTTGCCGCTCCCAAGAGCGACGAGAAACTCCTGGAGCAGGTGCGGCACCGAGTGGAGGATACCGAGGTCCTGCTGGCGTGCTGTTCATGCGCCAACTCCTGGAGCCCCGGCAAAGCCCGCGACATCGCCCGCCGCGTGGCTTGCCGGCGGTGCGGCTCCATCCAGGTGGCTTGCCTGCGCCCGTGGAACCAGGACCAAGTGCGCCTGCTCAAGGGCGAGGGCGCCAACCTCAACGCGGACGACCGCGCCCTGCGTGGCCGCTTCATCAAGAACGGAGCCATGGTCGCCAGTTTCGGCCGCACTGCGTGCTTGGCCATGCTGGCGCGGGGCATTGGACCCGATGGCGCCGCTCGCCTGCTGCAGAAGATTCAGGACCCTGAAGACCCCCGCTTCTGGCGCGAGGTGCTACACATGGAGTTGACGTTTGCCAGAACCAATGCGTTTTGGAAGCGCTAGTGGACCGGCACCCGAGCCGGCCTGCCAAGGGCCCACGCAAACGACCACCCGGCGCCACCGGCTCACCCACGGAACCCTGAAGTGTCAGCCGGCGTGGCAGCGTCCAACATGCTTCTGGACGTTCCCTTGCTCCAGCCGTTCATCGACAGCGACGGCGGCGTGGTGCTCGCCAACACCCTGCACACGCTGGGCGCCATCGGGTTTCTCGGCGGCATCGTGCTGTACCTCTCCTGGTACCGGGGACTGACCTCGGGTTCGTCCGAACTGATGCGCCTGCGCAACGCGGCATTTGCCACGTACCTGTCGCTGGCACTCAACTTCCTTGGCGGCGCCATGCGGATGTACCAGTCGGGCCACCCAAGCCTGAGCGCCATCGGCACCAGCCAGTGGGTCCAGGTCCTCTTCGTCAAACACCTGTTTCTGATCGCGGCCGGCGTGGCGGCAGTGGTGCTGTTCGAGCGCGTAGGCCCCCGGCTGCACCGCATGGCAGCCAACGACGCGGCGCGCCAGAGCGCCAACCGGGCCCAGGCAACGCTGGCCGGATCGGTGGTGGTAGCCATCGTGCTGGCGGGCCTGCTCGGCGCGGTCACCACGGTTTCCGACCTGGGCACCGGCGGTCCCACACTGGTTGGTCCTGACATGGACCACGCCGAACGGGAGCCCCTCTACTACAATTCCACCAACCGCCTCACCACGTCACTGGTGACCGACCGACCGGCCCAAACCACCTTTGTCGTCCCAGCGGGCTATGCGGTGGTCACGACAACCCTCACCTGGGACGGTCCGCAAACGCTGCGCCTGCAACTGCTCGACCCCGAGGGAAACCCCGCCGGCCAGGCGGAAGAGGTGGCCGGCCGAGTCAGGATCGCCGCCAGCTTCCCCGCACCGGGCATTTGGACTGCGTCCGTGTCCAGCGACCTGGCCGTGGATGTGCCGTACACGCTGGCCACCAAGGTCGACCCTGCCAGCGACCACACCAACATCCTCATCGACACGGTGACGCTGAATCCGGGCGTGTTCTACGAGATCAACACGGAGATGGAGCTGGACGCGGTCCTGAACTGGGATTGGCACATCACCCAGGGGCAGCCCGTCCACTTCGATGTCCACACCCACTTCGATGGCGAAGCGCAATACCTGGTCGACGAAAGCGTCGCCGAACACGAGGGCAACGTGACCGCCCACCGCAAGGGCGGATACTCGTTGCTGTGGCAAAACGAGGGAGCGACCCCGCTGACGTTGGAGTACCGAGTCTGGGGCGACTTCCACCTGCACTCCATCGTCCCCTGAGCAGGGCGTCGGCGGCCGCTCTAGGCACGTAGGAGGCGAAACGCCAGACCAGCCAGCGTTGCCAAGCCCAGCGTCAGCAGAAGGTTCCAGTGCAGGCGCAGCAGGGCGACGCCCGCACCTGCCGCAATGGCCAAGGCCGCCCAGTCGATGCTGGAAAGCTCAGGCACCAGTAGGTGCAATGGACCAACCTGACGGTCACGGACCTCGTCAAAAAGGACGTGCATGGCAAACCAGACGGCCAGATTCAGGATAACGCCGACGACGGCCGCCGTGATGCCGGCCAGTGCGTGGCTGATGCCTGCCCGCCCACGCAGGCTCTCCATGTAGGGCGCGCCCAGGAAGATCCACAGGAAGCACGGAATGAAGGTCACCCAGGTGACGACGAGGCTGGCAAGAACGCCAGCCAGCAGGGGGTCCAATGCGCCGGGGTCCCGGTAAGCCCCCAGGAAAGCCACGAATTGCACGACCTGGATCAGGGGACCGGGCGTCGTTTCGGCCATGCCAAGCCCGTCCAGCATTTCCCCCGGCCGGAGCCACATGAAGTCCTCCACGGCTCGCTGCGCGATGTAGGCCAAGACCGCGTAAGCGCCACCAAAGGTCACCACCGCCACTTTGCTGAAGAACCACGCCTCCTGGACCAAGACGTGGCCGACTCCAAAGCCCAGGGCCAAGAGCCCCACGGGCAGCCACCAAATGGCCAGCCACACCGCAGCCGTCCGCGCGCTGCGCCCGAGGCTCGGATGCTCATCGACGTGGTCATCCGAGATCACGGGCACCCGGTCGCCGCCACCCGCGCCTGTCGGGGATTTGGAGCCAAATTCAAACCAGTGGGGACGGCTTCGGCCGGCGAACCAGCCGATGGCGCCGGCCGCCACGATGATGAGCGGAAACGGCACATCAAAGAAGAAAATGGCAACAAAGGCTCCGGCCGCCAGCAGGACCAGCACCCCGTTGCCC
>JBFJVP010000109.1:0-8483 GCA_041624075.1 Thermoplasmatota archaeon
GGGGTCTTCGCGTTTGCGGTTGAATGTCACCTCCGTTCATGCGCCATTTGAAACGATAGTTGGATGCGCGAACAGGGAGGTTTCGGAAAACTACGACGAAGAGTGGTTCGACGAGGAGAAGTACATGGAAGGCGCCGAGCACATCCTGGACGCCGTCAAGGTCTTCTGGGATGGCCTTAACGAGAGCCGCCTGAAGCGCACCATGATTGTCGCCTAGGCTGGCAGCACTCTTTCACCTGCTCTTTCACCACCTGTTCTTTGAGCGGCTTCGGCATGCCCGTGCGTCCGGCCGCGAGTCCGGCCACGCGTTGGCCTGCTCATGGCCTCCAAGGCCTTTTGCGGGGGCGCCCGGTTGCGGCGGCCGTGAAGCTGGTCGCAATGCTGATCCTGGTGTGCTCCTGGGCTGGGTGCATCGACGCCGAGCGAGCCGATGACGACCAAGGCGAGGCGAGCGCGCCCGTGGCGTCGAATGATGTCGCGTTGGGCGATGGCTCGACGGCCAGCAATGGAACCCATGCGCCGGGCGATGGGTCTGGTGGCCCGTCAGGGGATGCCAGTGACGGCAACCACTCCGTGCAGGACCCTTGGGCGTTGCCCGCCCCGCCTGATCTGCGTCTGGAGCAGAGCCGACTGTGGCCCCATTACGATGGGTCCAGTGCCTGGTTGGCCACATCGCCCCCCACCAATCGGCCGGTGCTCCTGCTGGGTGGGCCAGCCCACCCGAGCTCGGTGGACTTCCTGGTTACCGACGCCTTCGCGTTTGACGGCAAGCTGGTGTCAACGCTCTACCTGGAGCCTGCCGGCGTTAGTGGCGCCGAGGGTGCAGTGCCGCCTGTAACCGTGGAGTGGTTGGTGGACGGGCAGACTTCGGCATTCACTCATGGGCCGGAGGGCGGTGTGGCTGCGGCCAGCCACCCGGGCGGCGACGCGATCCTGCGCTTGAGCGTTGACAGCCCGGTTGCCTGGCTGGTTGCGTTTTCTAACGGCGCCTTCGTGCAGTTGCCCACAGTTCCGGACGAAGCGTTGCACTTCGACGGCCATCGGGTGAGCGTCGAGCAGGCCGGCGACCTCCCTCTGACGAGTGCCCGCAAGCTGGTGGTGGAGTCGGCGCGGGACATGCACGTATCCGGCGGCGCTGCGCCCGGAGTGGCATGGACGACGTGGGCTTCCAACGGGTGGACGCCCCACGAGGTTGCCGATTTGTACCGCACGATTCCAACCTGGAACGCAACCGGCCCCGACGCCGTCGTCGATCTCCAAACGCCGCGGGGCTTTACGCTGTTGACACGATGGACCGCCGAGATCACGACTGCCGGCCCGCTGCACTTTCTGGCCATCGAGGACCTGCGCGGCGCCGCGTTCCTGACGGATGTGGACGCCCATAGCATCAGCATCAACCGCACCGGGGCAGGCTTCGATGCCTACGAGATGCGTAACGTCACGACGGATCTGTTTCGATTCTACATGGACGACCAGGGCGAGGGGACCATCGATGGTTTGCGCGCACGGATCGTGTACTTTGAGCAGGACTACGAATTCGGCCAATGGAAGAACACCATCAGGAGAGCCGACCCGATCCCCGGGGGCTTGTGGAATGTCTTGGGTTACCGCCACGAGGCATCGATTACTCTTGCAACGTCGACCCCGGTCAGTGTCACCGTGGACTTGCTTGCCGACTCCTCACGGTCGTCCTTGACCTTCGAGCCAGGCGAAGCGACGGCAACCGGCCGCCAAAGCCCTGGATTTGACCCGCTGACGGGCAGCCGGTTGCACGTGCAGGTGGGTCGCGACGGCGTGGCCTCCGTGGATGGGCGTGCGGGTTAGCCCTTGGGCGGCAAGTCCGCCACTGTTTCTCGGCCCCGGTTCAGCCACGCAACCAGGTCTTCGTCGTCGGGCAACAACTCCTGATCGACGGTCACCCAGCCGGTCATGGGCTTGCCGCCTGGCGAAAACCATTCGACGCCGTCCTGTTGCACGGCCTCGGGCGCGCCGGCGCCCAGTTTCACCATGAGTCGGTCCTGCATGACGCCGGCGAACATGTTTCCGTCGACGAAGAAGCCGATGCCGCCGAACATCTTGCGCGAGCGGGCGTCGGGGGCCACCTCGGTGACCCTCTGGGCCAGCACGTCATCGTAGGGCACACCGGGCGCAGCGCGGCGGGAGCATGAGGCTGTTGCCCTACCAGCGTCCGTTCATGATCCCGCGTCCAGCCATTTGCGAATGGGCCGGGGTGGCCAAAAGGCCAGCAGAACCAGTGTTGACGAGACCAGTCCCAGGAGGGCCCCCGCGACCTGCGCACCATAGGAGGCCTCTTCGGCGTCGGCAATGAAGCTCAGCAGTGTGCTTAGCAAGCTGTATGCAAACCACAGCACCAAGCCGGCTCCGACGGTGACGATGCGGTACTTCTGCTCCCTTCCATCCACGCGCCGGTACAGCATCAGGTACGCGACCGATCCGACCAGTGGGGGCAGGATGAACGCCAAGCTGAAGAGCAGGGACGCCCAGGCGGGTTGTTCCGGCTCAAAGAGCACGTCGGTTTCGCCTTCCTCGTTGACGCCGATGTGAGGCGAGAACCCCTCAACGAGCCAGATCAGCAATCCGGTCAGCAGGACGAAGTAGACGACGATGGGGGTTTTGACTCGGGGGCTGCCAAAGTACAGGTACGCCAGGTAGTACACGAGGCCGGCCAGCCCAACGAAAAGGAGCGGAAACAGCGTGTAGACAAACACGCGCCAGGCTAGCAGGCCGGCGTTAGGCAGGTTGAAGCCCAAGGTGAACGGCACGCTGGCGATGCCCAACAACGCCAAGGCGAGCCACCAAGCGGAGAATCCCAACTGGGCCAAGCGGGCCTGCGCGTCAACCCGACGCCGGGCAAACATGATTGCCACGGTGGCATAGAGCGTGCTGGCAGCAAGCGTTAGCACAGCCAGAATAAGTTCTTGCGCGGCTAGGTCAAGCATGAGATTCTCTGCTGACGCTCACTTCTTGGAGCGGGTTCTTCAAAAAAGAGCCGAAAAGCCCCCGGCGCGCGCGGGCACCCGGGGGTGAGGGGAAAAAGGGCAGGTCGCCCCATGCTTGGCGGCCGGCAACGCTCAAACCGGTGGCCGTGCCTGGCTGGCTGTGCGCCTCGTAACCTTGGCTATTCTGCTCTTCGCCGGCTTGGCTGGCTGCGTCGAGAACCCACCCGAACCGGATCCCTTTGAGCGCAAGCCCGCGCTCGAATTCCGGGCCGCAGTTGATCTGGGCTCGGTGGCTCGGCCAGGCGCTTTTGGCACCAGTTGCCAGGACTCACTGGATGACGGCGATTGCGGCTTGGGCGAACCCAGCGTGGAAGTCGACAGTGCCGGAACCATCTATGTCAGTGGCGTGTGCTGCCTGACGGTTGCGCCGCCGGTCTACGTGAGCCGCGACGGCGGCGCCAGCTTCCAACCCTTGACGACGCCTGCCGGCGTCAGGGAGGCCTTCGGCATTGAGGGAGACTTCGCCATTGACGGCGAGGGTCGCGTGTACTTCTCCGACATCGAGTTCGCGGCGACGTTCCAGGTTACCGTGTGGGATGCACAAGGAAACTTCCTGCGCCACACCAAGTGGCCGGCTCCGCCCCTGGTGGACCGGGACTGGATCCGCGCCGAGGGCGACGGCCACGCGTACTACGTCTACAATACGGGGACGGCCACGCGGGTCTACAAGTCAACAGATGCCGGGGAGACCTGGAGCCCAGACGCCATCCACGTCGTTCCGTACGCGCTGGGTAACGTCGCCATCTACCCCGAGCAGGAAATCTGCCTCTTCGGGGGAAGCATCGGCGGCAGCCGCAGCCTCGACTGCAGCCGCGACGGGGGCGCCTCGTGGACCCAGCGTGACAGTGGCCTGCGAACCGGCGACGACGCCTACCCGGTCGGCGCCTACGACGAGGCAGGCGTCCTGTACCTGGCCGAAGCCCAGGCGAGCGCCATCTGCTACCAAACGGTGCCCGATCTGGCTGCCGAACTGACAGGGCAAGTCCTCGACGCCGTGGGTCGCTGCGTGAGCCCGCCGGGAACCCATCGCATGCCCTGGATCGCGGCTGGAGCCGACGGCGCGGCTGCCTTGGCATGGTACGGCACCCCCGACACCAGCGTCGGGCCGGAATCCGAATGGTTCCTGTACGCCGCCGCCAGCCGCAACGCCAGCAGCCCCGGCGCGCGTTGGGACTGGGCCATTGCCGACCCGGAACCGGTGTTCGTGGGCCAACTGGGTCGCGACCTGCTGGATTTCATCCAGATCGACATGGGCCCCGACGGTGCCCTTCACATCGCGTACTCCAAGCAGGCCGGAACGCCCGGCCCTGACGGCAACGAGGAGCAACTGACCTACGTGCGAAGTGAACCCAGCCCCCTGGCGGCTCGATCGTACCTGTGGGGGCCCTAGGCGGACTGGCTGAGCCATCAGGCCTTTGACGCGGTGCCGGCTCGTGCGCCCATGGGCAAATGGATGCTGTACGGCGCCAACGGCTACACGGGGCGCCTGATTGCGGCCGAAGCGGTCCGCCAGGGGCTGGAGCCAGTGCTGGCCGGCCGCAGCCCGAACGTGGTTGCCTTGGCGCAGGACCTGGGTCTGGAGAGTGCCGTCTTCGACCTGGGCAATGCAGCAGCTCACTTGGCTGGCATCGAGTCGGTTGTGCATTGCGCCGGCCCGTTCTCCGCGACCAGCCGCCCCATGGTGGACGCCTGCCTGGCCGCCGGCGCCAACTACCTAGACATTACCGGGGAGATTGACGTCTTCGAGGCGGTGCTGTCCAGGGACGCGGACGCCCGCGCGGCAGGCGTCGCGTTGTGTCCCGGCGTAGGATTCGACGTGATTCCAACCGACTGCGTGGCCGCCCGCCTCAAGGAGGCCGTCCCGGATGCCACTCATTTGAGTCTGGGCTTCGACAGCCGCAGCCGCATGAGCCCCGGTACCGCCAAAACGAGCGTGGAGGGTCTCGCCAGTGGCGGACGCGCCCGCCGCGACGGCAAGATCGTGACTGTACCCTTGGCCGCCAAGACGCGCCAGATCGACTTCGGAGCTGGCGCGAAGCATGCCATGACGATCCCGTGGGGTGACGTGTCGACGGCGTGGCACACCACGGGCATCCCCAACATCGAAGTGTTCGTTCCCGCGTCCCCACGCACGGCACTGCGGGCGCGACGCCTCAACATGATCCGCCCCCTGCTGGGTCTCGGTCCGGTCCAGAACTGGCTCAAGGGGCGCGCGGGCCGTGCCCGTGGACCGTCCGACGAGCAGCGCGAGCGCGCCATCACCTACGTCTGGGGTGAGGCCCGCAACGATGCCGGAGGGGGCGCCACGGCCCGCATGGTCACCGCCAACGGCTACGACGTGACGGTCCACGGTGCGTTAGCCGTGCTGGGCCACCTGGAGGCCCACCCCTCGCCCGGCGCATGGACCCCTGCTCGACTGATGGGGCCGCAGTTGGCGGAGGGTCTGCCCGGCTCGTCGCCCATCACGCTTAGCAGCGTCGAAGCCGCCAATTAGATCCGGCCCGGAGCCCGTCACGCGCCGATGACGCCGGCAGCAACCAGCACCAAAAGGATGGAGAAACCACCCAGCAGGACGGCGCTGCCCACGCGGACGACCGGCTTGAACCAGCCCCAGCGCTGGGCGCCGTGAGCAATCAGCCAGGAGAAACCAACCACCCAGCCAAAGATTCCCACCAGCAGGCCGGCCATGCCCCACAAGCCCTGCTGCTGCAGGAACACGTAACCACCACTCACCCACCAGCCAATCTGGTACGGATTGGTCAGTGCCATGGCGAAGGCCGCCGTGAACGTGGCGCGTGGCAGGCTGCCCTCCGGCGCCTCATCGGCCGATCGCCACGTGGTCACGGCAAAGTACGCCATGAGCAAGGCGCCCGCGGCAGCGGCCACGCGCACCAAGCCTGGCACCTCCAGAACCCGGTCGAGACCCAAGACCAGAACCAGCAGAAAGAGGGTGTCCGCCACCGGGGCGCCAAGGCCAGTCTTCACCGCTGGCAGGAAGCCGTGCCGGCCAGCTTCCCGCGCGATCAAGGCGTTGAGCGCACCAGGAGGCGCCGCCAACGACAGGCCCAAGCCAACGCCGGCCGCCAATGCCAGCGCGATGCCCATCAGTAGTCGTAATCCCTGGACGCCTGATCTTCCAAGTCGACGCCAAGGCCCGACGCCAGCCGGTTGACGTAGTTGAAGTAGGCCACCACTTCAGTTGCCTGGAGAATCTCCTCGTCGGAGAGGCCGGCAGCCCGCAACGCCTCAACGCCCTGCTTGCGACCGGATTCCGGCTGCTTGGTGAGTCCGATGGCGAAGTCGGCCAAGGCACGCTCGCGCGCCGGCAGCTCCACGCTCGTGTAATCCTTCTGGAGGGCCTTCACGAAGGCCTCATCCTTGACGTACTTGTTGAGCGCCTCGCCGTGGTGGACGTAACAGTACTCGCAGTTGTTGGCAGCACTCACCACGACGGCAATCAACTCCCGCTCCCGGCGGCTGAGGCCGCCCTTGCCGAAGACAGTCGCCATGTACAGTTGCAGGTGCGCCTTCAAGGCCTTCGGGTTCAGGCTCTGGATGCGCAGAATGTTGCTCAAGCGGCCACGGCTACGCTGGATCTCGTCGTAGATCTGGAATAGCGGGCCTTCTGCCTCATCCTCACCGATCACGCGGATGAACGCCACGAAACGCGCGAAGTAGGTCGGCCCTATAAAACGCGAGCCAGATCGGGCAGAAGTGGGGACATGCCCGCCGCCGAGCCCGCCGTCGCGTTGGGACGCCTCGAGGCTGGTTTGCCAGGCAGCTTCACGGCGTGCCGGTTAAGACCCCGCCCCGTCTGGCGGGCATCCCGGTGCGGAGATAGCCAAGCCTGGCCCACGGCGCCCGCCTTGAAAGCGGGTGGACTTTGTCCCCAAGGGTTCGAATCCCTTTCTCCGCGTTAGCCCCAGCCCAACATCCCGGGCGATGGCGTTCACGGCCTGCGGCGGGAAATCCAACCAAGGCCCAGCAGCGCCACCGGAATGCCAAGGGTGGCAGGGCCCGAACTGGTGCCTTCGGCGTTATGCTGAACCCCGCCCTCGGTGAAGGCCGCGATGCTGACTGGTACGCCCCCAACGGCTTCGTTGCCGGCCGCATCGACCACATGGACCCGCAACTGGTGGTCACCCCATGAGTGCCGATCCAGTGGCCACTCGAATCCAAAGCGGTCCCCGACCACATGGCCCTGCGCCAGGGGTCGACCGTTGAGGGTGAAGCTCACGGATTGAATGCCACTTTCGGCGTCCACGGCGCGCACCTCAACCGGGAAGTCGGCGTGCCGGGGGAAGACAGCGTCGGGCAAGGCGACCAGCCGAGCCCGGGAACCGAAACTGCGGCCCAAGTCGGCCTCACCAAGGTAGACGTGACCGTGCAACGGACGAAGCCAGCGAACTTCGGGTGGCGTTTCGTCGATCATGACCTGGATCGGCGCCGACGCTACCTGGTTGCCTGCCACATCGATGGCGCGCAGGGTAACCGCATGGGTGCCGTCGCCTGCCACCGTCAGTTCACCCGCAAACGCCGTCCATGGGCCCCCATTCACGGAAGCCTCCATGCGAGCCAATCCGCTGCCGGCATCGGTGGCCGTGCCCGAGAACACAACGGGGCCCGTGTACCAATCTCCGTCGCCCCGGGGCCCCGCGAGGCTCCAGGACATACTTGGCGCCTGGGAATCGATGCGCAGAAGGCTGCGTGCGACCGGGCCACGGTTGCCGGCGTTGTCAAACGCGCGGGCCTCAAAGTCGTGGATGCCGTCGGATATCTCAAACACCTCAGGTGACAACCTCCAACCGGAGCCGGCATCGATTTCCAGGCGTCCGACCCCGCTGGGGGATGGGCCGCGGTCGGTGGCGCCAAGATCAACGGTCACCGGACTGATCCACCAACCGTTGTCTCCGCGCACGCCCGCGATGGCAACATCCAGTACCGGGCCTACCACGTCCGTGATGAGTCGCCCTGCGCGGTCGATGCGAACTGCCTGGTTTGCGGCGACACCGGCCACATTGGTCACCGCTCCGTCGGGCCAACGGATCGACACGTCCGCAGTCGTGGCGTCGCCCAAGCCGTAATCCAAGCGGAGGCTGTGCTGGCTCAGGTAGCTGCTGCCAGCTTCAACCCACATGGCCTGGGACCGTCCATCGAAGCTTACTGTGACCTTGCTTCCGATCCCGAACCGGTTCATGCCCTCGTTCTCCAACTCAACCAGCAGCCAATTGCCGGTGGCTCCGCTGGCGCGCAGGAATTGGGCGGTTTGGTTGGCGTTCTGCACGACGACCATGTCTGTGTCGCCATCCAAGTCGTAGTCGCTCATGGCGAGGCCCCGACTAACCCGCGCCTCATTGGCGCCCGGCCCCGACAACGCGGTCGCATCCACCCAGAGCCGGTCGCCTGGAGTCGCCGGCAAGCTCTCCGGTTCGTTGAGGTACACCTGCGTGGGCTGGTCGTACA
>JBFJVP010000110.1:0-8461 GCA_041624075.1 Thermoplasmatota archaeon
ACGTGGCCCGGTTCCGGGCCGAGGCATCTGGCTGGAACGCCGGTGATGGAACTGCTTTCAATGACGATGCCAATGGGGCCACGTTCCAACTGGTCCCACCCCACGCGGGCGCACCAGAAGGCGTCGACGATATGGGCCTCGATTGGGTCGTTTGGCTCCCACTCTTGCGGCTCTGGTCGTGGTTCCTGGATGGTGCCACGAGGCGTTCGCAACTGCATGAAAGAATATTGACAATCTGTCAAATGGAGTTGGGTTCCATTAATTGATGCTGGATTTCCGCGTGAATCTGACCCCGGCGACTGACCGTCCGCGCTGCGCGGAGGCGTGGGGACAGGATCATCGGCCGGGGCGGTATCCGATTCCCCCGTTGGCGCGTCCCCCACGCACCCGGAAACGAGCGCCCCTACGATGATGGCAGGCCAGAACCAGCTAGGCACGAAGCACCACGCATCCGTTGGCTGAAGGGTGGTAAGCCACACCGTCGGCGAACCCACCAGCCATCATGTATGGATGACTGTAGACGCCGACGCCATAGCCCTGTCGGTCATCCGCTTTCCATGCTAGTGGCTCCACCTCGGCATCATCGGGCGCCCAGTAGCCGACGCACCAGCCAAACGTGTAGCACCACGGCCCTTGCTCGAGGGGGTCGCATGGTGGAACTGTACGCCGATCTGGCTCCCCTGAAGAAGCCGGGTTTTCCGTTAATTCAGCAACGGAGCGGGCGGACTGGTGGATGAACTGCTCCACATCGTGCCCCGTGTTGTGGTGCGCTGATGCGGCCCCGCTGCTAGTGGCGAGAATGCAAACCATCAGCACAAGGCGGGGGCGCGGGCGAAATGGGGGCTAGAAGGTTCGGGCATTGCCATCGCCACCGGGAGTGGGGGTTGCTGATTTAATGGTAGTAGAACACATGTTGGTGATGACAACGGTAACGCTGCGAAGTGGTTGAATAGGCGAGAGCTCGCCGGACCACCACTTGGGACGGGCAGGCGCAAGCGAAGGTGTCGCCCATGACCCGCAGCGGCGAAGTCGATCACGAGGACTTGCCCAACTCCCGCATCTCGTCGCGGTGCTCCCTGATGTACTGAAGCGCACGCCCCTCCGCCCCTCGGGAGTTGGGCGCTTGGCGGCGTCGTCGAGGTTGGCCACGAAGGAGATGCTGTCGTGGAGTGCCGTTTTGGTTTCGCCGGAGGTCTCCCGCGGGGCGGCAGGACAGCACGGTTTCTGGCACTCCCGTAAAGCCGGACTGGCCCACACGGCCCACTGCGTCGGGCCGCCTGGTCCGCTCGGCGTTGCCGCGCTCGCCGGGAGCTGAGGCTCCCGTCGCGCCGGGGGCTCCGCCGGGATCAGCGACATGCAAGCGTAGCCAAAGTCGTGACCGGCGTGGCGGCGGCCCGTGAGCAGTGCTCCACCATTTACCGCTCCGCGTGCGACGCCGCGAGCGCTTCGGCCGGGTCGCGCCCGATGCCGGCGGGTTGTGGGGTTGCGTCTGTAGGTCGAGGTTCATGTGGCCACACCCCTCCAGGAGCGCACTCATCACGGCCCCGACGACATCGGCTTCCGGGGGAGGGGCTTCGAATCCACGACATGGAAGAACCTAGCTCTGGGTGAGACCCACTGGCTGTGCATAGCGCATGGGTACAGTTACGCTTCAACCCCCACAACTCGTAGTCGACAAGCAATGGTGGAGGGGCCCTTTAGGACCCTTACAGGCTCCGCGTTTGTGGGCGCATTGGGGTTCCTCGGCAGTTATGATCGATTGATCCACACCTGGGTAGCGCTGCCTGCGTGGCTACAAACTACAGTACACTTGTCAATGGCCGTGGTCGTGGCCCTAACCACGACTAGGCACGCGTCAGGCCAGGCACGCCAAGTTTTCGACCACTGGCGCTAGGCCGCGCTGAGGTCCTTTAGGCGCCGCGACCTACGTCCCATGCTCCCAAGTCTCGAGGTATTCCTTCTGCGCGTCGGTCAACGCGTCGATGGTAATCCCCAAGACAGCCAAACGCAGCCGGGCGATCTCCTCATCCAGCTCCGCCGGCAACAAATGAACTCCAGGCCCGAGTGCTTCGTGGTTCTTGGCGACGTGCTCCAGGCCCAGCGCCTGCACGGCGAAGCTGGTGTCCATCACTTCGACAGGGTGGCCTTGGCCGCTGGCCAAGTTGACGAGACGGCCCTCGCTGATGAGGTACAGCACGCGGCCGTCCTTCTGCGTGTAGGCGACCACACCTTCGCGGACGGTGCTGATGGTGGCGGCGTTCTTTTCGAGGGCGGGCTTGTTGATTTCGTTGTCAAAGTGGCCGGCGTTGGCCATGACGCAGCCGTCCTTCAGGAGGGGCACGTGGCGGGCGTCGATGACGTCGAGGCAGCCGGTGCTGGTGACCACGAAGTCGGCCAGGGGAGCTGCGTCAGTCATGGGCATGACGCGCATGCCATCCATGCGGGCCTCGATGGCCTTGACGGGGTCGATTTCGGTGACGATGACTTCGGCTCCGAGTCCCTTTGCCCTCATGGCGATGCCGCGGCCGCACCAGCCGTACCCGGCGACGACCATGGTCTTGCCAGCGATGACCAGGTTGGTGGCGTGGAAGAGGCCATCGAAGGTGGATTGCCCGGTTCCGTAGCGGTTGTCGAACAAGTGCTTCATCAGCGCGTCGTTGACGTTGAGGACAGGGAAGCGCAGCTTGCCCTCCTTGTGCATGGCGGCGAAGCGGATGACGCCCGTGGTGGTCTCCTCGGCGCCGCCAATGATCTGTTCCAGGGCGTCGGTGCGCTTGGTGTGAGCCAGGAAGCCCAAGTCGCCGCCGTCGTCAATGACCAGGTGGGGCTTGTGGTCCAGCACCCACTCCAGGGAAGCGTAGTATTCCTGGGAGTTCTGGCCCTTCTTGGCCCTGGTCGGGAGGCCGTAGTGTTCGTTCATGGCCACGACCACGCGGTCGTCCGTGGAGTCGGGGTTGCAGCCGGCCAGGCGCACGTCGGCGCCGCCAGCGGCGAGGGCGAGGGCGAGGTTGCAGGTCTTGGCCTCAACGTGCAATGCCATGCCGACGCGCAGGCCGGCAAACGGGCGCTCCTCTTCGAAGCGACTCCGGATGGCGCCCACAACGCCCATGTGTGCGCGGGCCCACTCAATGCGGCGGATGCCTTCTTCCAGCAACTCAGGCGTCGTGCGAGGCACCAGTTCCAGTTCGCTCATGTGGGAGCCGACGAGCCGGCACCTCTTAAGAAGGAAACGCTCACGGCCTGCGCCGGGCCATGGCCAGAAGCCCCGCAATCAAGAGCGCGACGGGAACCAGGGGCGTGTTCTTCTCTGATTGCGGCACCAGGCCTGCGTCGTTGCGGTGCTCAGTTTCAGTGTCGACCGTCGTGACCAGCCGGACCAGAGCCCTTTGATTGGGGTCCGAGGCGCTTAGCGCCTGGAGAATCAGGTCGGCGCGCTCGCCATCCAGTGCGTCTTCGGGAACAGAAACCGACACGACCAACCGTTTCTTTTCGCCGGCTTCTAGCGTGACGGCTCGGCCAGTCGTGATGGTTGCCCATTGCTCGTGGCTGCCCGCGACGTTGAGGCTGAAGGCATCTTCAACAGGACCATCGTTGTGCAGCGTCAGGTTGTAGAGAACCACCGCGCCCGGATTAGCCAGGCGTTGCTGGGGCGACGTGGCCTCCAGGCGAATCAGGCCCCCGATACCGAAGGTCTGCGGGTCTCGATCCTCGTAGTCGATGAGTGGCAATTCCATCCAGCCTCCGGGAAGCAGCTTCGGCGGGTCGCCGGGACCAAGGTAGACGTTGTCGGGCCGATCCAGGGTCACGTTCAGACGCAGGACCAGATCAGAGCCTTCAACGAAGGGAACGTAGTCGCCGCCCGGCGCAGGAGCCACGGTGCCCTCCAGCAGGGCGTTGCCCGCTGGGCCGATGGCGATTGAATCGGTTGGCAGGATATGGGCAACCACTGTGGATTCGCGGTCGAACATGAATTCACCTTCCGGGGGCGCCAGCACATGGAAGTAACCGCTCACGGTCGCTCCCTGAGCTGGCACGAGGGCCGAAATGGGTACCTGGATGGTGCCAAGGCGATCCATGTCGAAGTCGAGTCCCAAATCCAGCGCCGGAGACAATCGGATGTCCCAGCAGTACGTCACGTTGAGAACAACTGTGCCGCCCAAACCCAACCCGCACCGTTGGCCATCGACTGGCACTTGGTCGTCGTCCGGGGCTTCTGAGTCGGTGTTCATGAAAGCCACCTTGGAGCTATCGGAGCCGCCAAAGGCCAGCCCAAAGCCAATGCCGAACGCGGCCACCAGGGGGTTATTTTCCGCGAGGTCCAAGCTGTGCAGAACGAGTTGGGAATGGTGGCCGCCGGGCTGGGGAACGGCGGGGTAGCGGATGCCAAGCTCCACGCGCCCCACGGCCGCCGAATCCGTGAGGCTGTGGAGCTCCAGGACGAAGGACCGCGCCGCGCCGTGCTCGTGGGCGAATTGTGTGCGTACGGTTACGGGGAACTCGATGGACTCCTTGCCGGCAATTGTAACGCGCTCGGACGGCCCGCGCACATCCCACCCCTCCGGTGCCCCCTTGACCTTGACTGCAAACTGGTCGGTCTCGGAGCCGCTGTTGGTGGCGCGGACCATGAAAATGAACGTGGAGGCCTCGCCGTTGGACGTGCGGTAGGGCAGATCCGATGCGAGCCGAATGTGGCCCGTTTGCTCCAAGCCCAACCGGACATCGTACTCGCCCACACCCGCGTCGGGCATGCGATCGCCGATCCATGTGGGACCCAACTCGGCTGGACCCGCATTGATGGGTTGACGCTGGTTGATCAGCATCATCGATACCGCACTGACGTTGGTCAGGGCGTTGCCCAGAACGGCGGGGGCACCGTCCTTGGTGGGCACCGCGTCCCGGGGCACCCGGGCCGTCAAGGACCCTTCAGCATCGGATCGTTCGGCGTCCAGGCCCATGATCCAACTCGTGCCCGAACTCTCCACGGCATAGAGCGCCGCGCCGGTGAAGGTACCGGAGGCCCCGTGCCCATCGAAGTATGCGACCCCGTATCGGCGGCCACCGTGCTCGAAAGTGACCTGGTAGTTGCGGCCGAAGTCCGCCTCCGGGGCAAGGTCGTCAAAGCTGGCCACCCGCAGCACCAGTTCCAGCATGAGCCCGGTTTCCTGGATGTCCAGGCCAATCAAGTCGATCGACGGCCGCCAAGTCGGATCCAGGGTCTGTTCCTGGCTGTTCACGCTGGCCTGCGCATCCCCTGCTGGGTCCTCCAGCACGTTTACCGCGCCCGCCTCATTGCCCGGGTCGGATCCGTCTTGGCCAATGGCCAGTGGCGCCGCCAATAGCAATCCGAGCAGGACAACGGTTTGAAGCGTACGAGTCATGGCATCGGCTTACGCTGATCTTTCTTAAACGTTGGCGGGCGGTTGTCCTACCGGCGCAGCGAGCTTGACTCCAACCGAGGCCTTTTTTTGGCAGCTTCAAGGCCGCATCCGCGTGCGGCGCTGGCCAGCGGCAGCCGCAAGCCCGACCAAAACGACGGCGATGGGCACGACAGGCACGTTCTTTGGATCCAACTCCACGGCGTGCAGGGCATCGTCCGGGTGCTCGGCGTCCACGTCGACGGTTGCCAGCAGGCGGGCCAAGGCCCGCAGGTTGGGGTCGTTGGCACTGGTTACCTGCACGATCAGGTCCGCACGCTCGCCGTCGGCGGCGGCGCCCGGAGCGACCACGGCCACGCCCAACGTTTTCTCATCCCCGGCGCCCAGACGAATGGTTTGCGGCGTCAGCAACTTCGCCCAGTCCTGGTTGGCGCCGAGTACTTCCACCAGGTACGGATCATCCACTTCGTTGGCACTTGCGGCGGTCAAGTTGAAAATCGCGGTCGCGCCCGGATTGATGAGGCGCTCTGCTGGCCCATCATGGGTCAAGCGGACCCCTGCGGCAAAAGCAGCCTGGGACCGAACGCGATCCTCGTACTCGGTGAGCGGCAATTCGAGGGTGCCGCCCGGTTTGAGCACCAGGCCTTGGTCGGGGCCGGCCAGCACCTGCCCCGGGCGGTCTGCTTGCACAACCAGTTGCAGCACGAGTGCTGATCCGGCCTCGTAGGCAACGTAGTCTCCATCCAGCGTCGGTTGGATGGCGCTGGTTAACACGCTTTGACTGGACGACAGGTCCATCGGTTCGCTGGGCACCAGGTCCGCCAGCACAGTCACGTTGCGGGGGCCACCGCCCGGCTGCGGCGGCCCAAAGTGCAACAGGCTGCCCGACAGGATGCCCCGGGATGCCGGGACGGCGCTCGTGACGGGTACAGAGATAACCCCTTCTCCCTCCACGTCAAAGTCCAGCCCCATTTCCAGGCCGGGCAGCAAAGGCACCCACCAACAATAGAACGTGGTTATCACCGAGCCATCGCCAATGCTGGTGTTACAGGCGTCCCCTTCGACATCCACAGCCTGATCGTTCTCCACGTCGGGATGCGTGTTCATGAACGCAACGTAGCGGCCATCCCGGCCCCAGACCGCTTCCATGAGGGTACCCCACGCCAACCCTCCGACTGACTCGTCCAGCATGAAGCTGTGCAAGTACAACGTGTTGTGATGACCGGCGGGTTGGGCAATGGCGGGATAACGAATCCCCAACTCAACGCGGCCCACGGACCCCGGGTCGGTGTCGCTTCGCAATTCCACCACGAAGGTGCGCGACGTGCCGTGTTCGTGGGCAAAGGGAGTGCGCAAAACGACCGGGATCGGTTGTTCGGCGCCAGCATCCAGCTCCAACGACCGGGCCGGCAGGCGCACGTCCCACCCGGCGGGTACATCGCTGGCCTCCAGGGAAAACGAGTCCCGGTCATCCGCGAAATTGGCAGCTTGCACCTCGAAAACGAACGTTGAGGCCTCGCCGTTGGACGCACGAAACGGTTGCTCGGCGAAGAGTCTCGCGTGGCCCGACTGCTCCAGTCCCATCTGGACGGCATAGACCCCGGCCTCCGTGCCGTCGGGCATGCGGTCGCTCCAGTACGGCATCGCTACATCGACGCCCAAGATCCCCCGGGAACCCGGGTGCAGGCCCATATGGGCACTCGTCACGTAAAGGTCCTCCAGCCATCGGCCCAGCGCGGGTGGTGCTCCGTCGTGGTCGGCGAGCAAGTCGCGGGGCGCGTGGATTTGCACCGTACCTTCCGCCTCGTCGAATGAAGCCTGCAAGCGGCTTGCAAACTGGTAGTGCTGCTGACCCTCGTCGTAGCTCATGAGCCAGCCACTTACACCGGCTCCCAGCGCCCCCGCCTGCCGCGAGGCTTCAGCCCGGAACGCTTTGCCATGATGTTCGAACCAAACAATGTAATGATCGTCAGACCGAACCGACTCTTGCGTGTCCCCATGGCCGGCGACACCGATCAGGAAGACCAACTCCAGGGGCGTTTCCTCGATCGCGAGGCTCACCAGGTCAACGGCGGCCCCCGTTCCGGATGCGGGGGACTGGACCTGGCCGGCAAAACCCACCGCGACATCGCCGGCGGGGTCCTCCAGCACGCTACTGGCCGCGGGCGCCTGCCCGGTCACCGTCCAGGCCGCCATCAACAGGATGGCTACCGGAACCCACTTCATGCGGGGCAAAGAGTCGGTCGGCTTTAAATGACCGCCAGGAGCGGAGGCCCATGCGCCATGCGACGCCGGGCGGCGCCAACCGGTGGGTCCTGGCTGACCTCCGGGAAGCTAGGCGCTTTATACGACCTGCTCTAGTGGGAATCCAGATGTCAAGGCGACGA
This sequence comes from Thermoplasmatota archaeon, assembly GCA_041624075.1. Classification (GTDB taxonomy): domain Archaea; phylum Thermoplasmatota; class E2; order JACPAO01; family JAHFTW01; genus JBFJVP01. The sequence continues at coordinate 7,763 of JBFJVP010000110.1, forward strand.
AGGACCAAGAGGCGGCCGGCCCGCAAGCATGGGCCAACCCACAATGAAGCAAACCGCACCAATCCGGAGTCGCGAAGCAAGGAGAAGATGCTGGACGAGGGCAAGCGCGATTATTTCCGCTACTACGTCAAGGAAGTCCTCGATCAGCTCAACATCGACGAGGAGCAGCAACGCCCCTTCATCCAGAGCCTCTGGTCGAAGGGATCCCGCTTCACCGTCAAGGAAGCCCGTGAGTTTGCACGCGAAAAGGTGCAAGAGGGCTTCATCGACGCCGATGCCGGCAAGCGCATTGACCGGATCATTGAGCAGTACTCCAAGTGGCGTTAGGTGCGCGGTAGCGCCGGTTGGCGCCTAGTGCTGGCCGGGCTGGCCAGGCTTGGTTCCGCCAAGGCCGCCCCCGCAGTGACCACAGAACCGTGATTGCAGCGGGTTGAGTTGTCGACAACGAGGGCAGCGAACGCTAGGCCCCGGGGGCGTTGCGACGCGCCGATTGCCATCCGGCGTGATGACCACAACCTGTTGCTGCTGTTGTTGTCCGCGGCCGCCGCCCGACAAGCCGGCGATCAGCAGGACGAAGAACGCCACAAACAGGATGAAGCCAAAGAAGCCAAAGAAGCCCTCATCGGTGGCATCCTCCAGAAACACCATCAGGAAGGCGAACAAGAGGACGGCGCCAGAGGCAACGAGCAGGTTGCTGCG
>JBFJVP010000111.1:0-8455 GCA_041624075.1 Thermoplasmatota archaeon
CGAATCACCGGCAACGACGCGATGCCTCGGGCGCGGGCGCCAGCCACGATGGCTGCTCCCAAGGGGTGTTCGCTGCGCTCTTCGGCCGCCGCCACGAGGGCCAGCATGAAGTCGGCGCTCTCACCGGCTGCGGGGGCGGTCTCCACGGTGACCAGGCGTGGCTCGCCGCGGGTGATGGTGCCGGTCTTGTCCAGCACGACCGTGGTGATGTCGCGGCTGCGCTCCAGCGCCTCGGGGGACTTGATCAGGATTCCACGCTGGGCCCCGAGGCCGGTTCCCATCATGATGGCCGTCGGGGTTGCCAATCCGAGGGCGCATGGGCAGGCGATCACCAGCACGCTGACGCCGATCAGGAGACTGAACACGCCGCGTCCCACCGTGGCCGGCAGGCCCCAGTAGCCGGCGCCAAAGAGGAACCAGAAGGCCATCGAGGCCAGCGCGATGGCGATGACCACGGGCACGAAGACGCCGCTGACACGGTCGGCGACCCGCTGGATGGGGGCCTTGGCGGCGTTGGCGTCCTCCACGAGCTTCACGATCTGGGCGAGCAAGGTGTCCTCCCCGACGCGCGTGGCTTCAATGGTGAGCGCGCCGCCGTGAACGATGGTGGAGCCAATGACGTCGTCACCTTGGTCCTTGCCAACGTGCAGGGATTCGCCAGTCATCATGGACTCGTCAAGGCTGGCTCGCCCTTCCACGACGCGGCCGTCAACGGGCACCTTTTCACCCGGCTTGACGAGCAGCAAGTCGCCGGGGCGCACCTGCTCGACGGGGATTTCACGGGCATTTCCGTCCTGATCAACGAGGCGGGCCGTGCGCGCACCGAGTTCCAGCAATGCCCGGATGGCATCACCGGCTGACCGCTTGGCGCGGGCTTCCAGGAACTTGCCCAGTCCAACGAGCGTGATGATGACGGCGCTGGTTTCGAAGTAGGTGTGATGGATCGAGCCGCCCGCCACCACGACGGCGGCCGAAAGGCCGTAGGCGGCCGTGGTACCGAGCACGATCAGTGAATCCATGTTGGCCGTGCCGGAGCGCAGCGCCTTCCAGGCGCCCACGTAGAAACCCCGCGCTGCCCAGAACTGAACCGGTGTCGCCAGTGCCATGGCGATCCAGGCGTCGAAGGGAACCTGGGGCAGGCCCAGCATGAGCCAGATCATGGTGTAGAGAAACAGGGGCAGGCTGAAGATCAGGGCGAAGCGGAACTGGGCCCATCGGCGCGCGGCCTCGTCGGCCACTTGGCGCACCGCAGCATCGGGACGAATAACTCCGTAGCCAGCCTTCTCGACGGCTGCAAACACGGCGTCGACGTGGGCGCCGGGCTCCAGTTCCACCGTCGCCTTCTCCAGTGCCAGGTTGACGCTGGCGGCGCGCACGCCATCCTGGCCTAGCAGGGCCTTCTCCACGCGAGTGACGCAACTGGCACACGTCATGCCGGTGACGCGGAAGCTGAGGCTGCCCGGCGGGGCGTGGGGTGCGGGGGGCTGGGCTTTGTAGCCGGCGCGGTGGACCGCCTCGACTGTGCGCTCGATCAGGTCGTCCTCGTCGCCGTCGTGCCAGACGGTGGCCTGTTCGGTGGCCAGGTTGACCGTCGCACGGTTGACCCCGGGAGTTTTCAGGAGGGCCTTCTCGACCCGGCCGACACAACTGGCGCACGTCATCCCCTGGATGGCGAGGTGGAATTCCCCCTGGTCCCGGTTGGAGGCCTCGTTTGGTATCTCTGCTGCTCGTGTCATGATGGGCTGCTAGGTGTTCTATGGCAGGCTTGGTGTACTTGCCTTCTGCTTTACGAATGGAAAGGCTCTGGTCGTGGGAAGGCCTGGTGCCCCAGGGGCCAAGCCCCCGCAATCCCAGCCCCCGGGCACCGGGCAGCGGGTGGTGCACGGCCCGTAACACGAACCAAACGGTTTCGTGCAACGGCTGAATCAGAACCCGGTGCTTCCCAACCTGCCGCTGGACCCCACCCGGCTCTATGCCACGCTCGTGGCGCCCGCACGCAAGCGGCTTTTCCTGCGCGTGGCCCAGGAAATCCCCATCGGCGCCCACCGAATCGTGGACGTCGAATGCGGAACCGGCGACCTGGCGCACGCCATCGCCCACTACAATCCTGATGCCCGCGTGATCGGCATCGACTCCGACCCGGTCCAGTTGGCACTGGCCAAGCGCCTGCACGGCACCCAGTCGGGCCTTTCCTTCAAGAAGGGGCGAGCCACCGACCTGCCGTACGAGGACGGCGAAGTGGACCACATCGTCAGCAGCGAACGGTTCAACCTGTGGAGCAAGCCCGAGGAAGCCCTGGACGAGATGCACCGAGTCCTCAAGCCAGGCGGTTCGGCCTGGATTTTTACCGGCAGGGGCGATCTGACCCAGGACGAGATGAAGGAAAGCCTGGACGTGCCCGATCTGCCCGGCGTGTACCCTGCTGTGCGGGCCGCATTCTACGTTCAGGGATACTCGGACCGGCGCCTGGAAAGCGAAGTGCGACCCGCCTTCGAACGCAGTCGCTTCCAAAAGTGTAGCATTGAGGCGTGGGGTGCATTCGCGCGCCTTGCAGCCACCAAGGCACGCTAGCACAGCCCTGGACGACTAGATCAACGTCGCCGCCTGCCGCGCCAGCTCCGAAGCCACCGTTCCGGCGGCCCCCGACGCCGCAGACTCCAAGATCCGTCGAGCGGAGGCCAAAGCCTCCCTCACCACACCCGGACGCGGCCGGCGCGCCTGCAACTGCGCCTCCAAGGTGGCAACCTGCTCCTTCAGGGCCTCCCAAGCCTCCAAATCCAGTTCCAACGCCGCCTGCCGCCGCCGCACGTCAGCCACGAAGTCCGCCACGCGGTCAACGCCTGCGCTGTTGCCAGTCGCGCATGGCCCGATGATGGCCTGGTTGGCGTTCTCAACCAGTACAAACATCGACGCAGGACGGGGCAGTGACGCTTCGGCGGGCCCGCCTGAAAGGGTGCGCTGACACCCTTCCACGTCCCCAACGGCACCCTCCGCTGCATCAGGCGGCCGCCCGGCCATCGCCTCCACGCGCCGAACCCCCGCGTGGGTGATCGACACGCGACCATCCGGCGAAGCGGTCCGCATCCACCCCTCAGCCTCCAGATACTGCCCCACGGCCGCCGCCTCCGCCCTCGTCAGGCCCAGCTTGGCGGCCAAACCAGCCAAAGGAACCACGGTGCTCACGTCACCCGCCGTCTTCTCGTACAGGGCACCCAGCAGCCGCTGCCGCCGGCACCTCATCACATCCACGTCGTTCATCTTGCACCTCGGGCCAACAGGCCCAGAATAACTTGAGACGCACCGCCGGAAGACAGCTTTCCACCCAGGGGGCACGATGAAACAGCTAATCCGGCCCCTCCCGCCAGGGCCGCAGCCTGCCGGCAAGACTGAAATGGGTCCGGGACATGGTCACAATGGTTGGTCAAGATGAATCGGGTTGGTTCGTGGGTAGCAGTGTTGATTTTGGTTGGCATCCCCACCTCGCTAATGGTTGAAGCCGAGGACAATCTACATATCCAGTTTAGGGAGGCCTCATCCGAGGTTGGCTTCAGTTTCTCCCTGGCAGGCGAGCAAAACGGCGGCGTCGGCGCGTTGGACCCCTGGCCGGCCTTCCCAGAGATCATGGGCTCTGGCGCCTGCTGGTTCGACTACGACCAGGACGGCTACGAGGACCTGTACCTGGTGAACCAGCACTACAACAACGACAACCTCTACGCGATGGGTATGAACGAGGAGCACGACCCACGCAACAAGCTGTACCGCAACATGGGTGACGGAACGTTCAAGGATGTCACCGAGGGAAGCGGCGTGGACAGCCCCGCCTGGGGATACGGATGCACCGCCGCCGACTACGACGACGACGGCGACCTGGATCTGATGGTCACCAACTTCGGCGACAGCGAACTGTTTCGCAACGACGGCGGCGGAAAGTTCACGGACGTAACCGCCCAATCCGGCATCAACCCGCCAGAGGGGTGCGGTGAATCCACCTGCATGAGCATCACGTCCGCCTGGGCCGACTACGACGGCGACGGCGACCTGGACGTCTTCATCGGCAACTACGTCGAAAGCTCCACCACCGACACCCACCGGGGGCCCGAGCTGCACTTTTCACAGAAGAACTTCCTCATGCGCAACGACGGCGGCATCTTCACCAACGTTGCTCCTGCAGCCGGCGTCGATGGACGACGCTCCGGCGACGACTGGGGAGACGAAACCGGAAGCAAGGCCCTGGGAGCAGTCTGGTTCGACGCCGACCTTGACGGCGACCTGGACCTCTACGTGGCCAACGACCTCAGCTTCAACGAGTTCTACGTCAACAACGGCAACGGAACCTTCGACGACCACTCCGTCAGCTCCGGGCTGGACGACAACCGCACCAGCATGGGTGTAGCCACGGGCGACTACGACCAGGACGGCTACCCGGATGTCTTCTTCACCCACTACTCGCACCACGAACACGGGTTCTACCGCAACAACGGCGACTTGACCTTCGAAGACCGCAGCGGTGAAGATGGCTTGGCCAACACAGACGAACTGGTTGGTTGGGGCACCGCGTTCCTGGACTTGGACCGAGATGGAGACCTGGATCTCTTCGCAGTCTTTGGTCACACGGAGCCACAGCTCACGTACCGCCAGCCCAGCAAGGTGTACTTGAACGAGCCCGGCGACGGCACACCCGGCGACCGCCTCTGGGTAGATGCAACGGCGGACTCGGGCGATGGCCCCAACCTGGAGGCGACCAGCCGGGGAGCGGCCTTCGCGGACTACGACCTGGATGGCGACACCGACATCGTCATCATCAACCAGGGCAACCAGGAATCCCACTTCCTGGTTGGCGAGGGCGTCGGCAACAACTGGCTCTCCATCCTGCTGCGCCAACCGGCTCCCAACGTCCACGCCATCGGCGCCCGCGTCATCGTGGAGGTCCAGGGGCAGGCCCAAACCCTCGAGTTGCAGGCCGGCAGCAGTTACGAATCACAGAACTCCCAGCGCCTCGACTTCGGCCTCGGCCGCGCTCCGGCAGCGGACAAGATCACCGTCCACTGGCCCGGCGGCGGTGTCACCGAAATCCTCGATGTGGCCGCGAATCAGGCGATTCGCATCCTGTCCGATGGCACTTACGTCACCGACACGCTGGCACCCCTCACCACGCCAGTGCTGGAAGGGCTGCATGGCGACGAGGGCTGGTGGCAAACCGATGTCGACGTGGTCCTCGAGACCGTGGATCGAAACGTCGGGACGCCCAGCGGCGTTGCGCTGGCAGAGTACAGCCTCGATGGTGGCCCGTGGACCGCCTACACTGGCCCCGTGGCCATTACCGAGGAGGGCACCCACACCCTGCGCTACAAGAGCATCGACAACGCTGGCAACCGGGAACCCATGGGCAGCTTGAGCCTCACCATCGACAATGTGCTGCCGGAGGCAAGCCACACGCTCGAGGGCACGCCCGGCCTGCGCGGCTGGTGGGTCGGCGAAACCGTTTCGGTTATCGTGTCAGCTTCGGATTCCCTGAGCGGGGTGGACTTTACCCGCTACCGCATCGATGGCGGCGCGTGGCAAACGTACGCCGGCCCGATCGAGATCGAAGACGATGGTGTCTTCGTAGTGGAGTACCAGGCCGTGGACCGCGCCGGCAACGAAGGCGAAGTGTCCCGCCTTGAGATCGCCCACGACGGCACCAATCCATTTGCCCGTCTTCAGGAGCCCACCCGCGGCAAACTGTATGCCGGCGACATGGTGCTGCCCTGGCTGGCCGAGGAGGCCGCAGTGGTTGCCGGTCCTGCCGGACAAGTGATCGAGGGCATCTACCCGGTCGAAGCAATCGCCACGGACGCCACCAGCGGCGTGGAACGCGTGGAATTCCGGGTTAACGGCCGCGTCCAAGTGGTTGACTACGAGGCGCCCTACACGTTCCACTGGGATGCCAGCGACGTGGGCCCGCAGCGGGTTCTCGTGTCGGCCCGGGCGTTTGACTACGCGGGCAATGAGCTCCAAAACGGAGTCATGGTGCGCGTTCTGGGGGGCACCCCGATCAACCCGAACTGAGGCGACCCACAGAAGTCGGCGCTGCCCTGGCCGGGCAACCGTGATATGGAGCGACCACCTGTCAAGGCTGGTTGGTTGCAATGGCGAATTGGTGGGTTCTAGCGGTTGCCCTGTTCATGGTGGGCTTGCCGGCCGTCCTGGTGGCGGATGCGACGCCCGAGGCTGGCGCAGTCGTCTACGAAGACGTTGCTGCGGCCATTGGACTTGATTTCCAACTGGCGGGGGAGGTCTACGGGGACGTGGGGATCCAGGATCCCTGGCCGTCGTACCCGGAGATCATGGGCGCTGGCGCCTGCTGGCTCGACTTCGACCAGGATGGCTACGAGGACCTGTACATCGTCAACCAGCGCTTCAACCGCGAAAACCCACATGTCGGCGGTTGGGCAGACGACTTGGACCCACGCAATGCCCTGTACCGTAACGTGGGCGACGGGACCTTTGAGGACGTGTCTGCGGCCAGTGGCGCCGACAGTGACCAGTTCGGTCTCTCCTGTTCCGCCGCGGACTTCGACGACGACGGCGATCTGGATCTCTTCGTTGGCAACTTTGGTGACAATCAATTGCTGCGCAACGACGGCGGGACGTTTACCGATGTCAGCGAGGCCAGCGGCATCAACTCTGCGGGGAGTTGCGGCGTGGAGGCCTGCCTGAGTGCAGCCTCGGCGTGGGGCGACTTCGACCAAGACGGAGATTTGGACCTGTATGTGGCCAACTACGTGGATACCACGTTCACCGATACCCAGCGGATGCCCGAGAACCACGCCGGCCAACTCAATTTCCTGCTGCGCAACGACGGTGGCACGTTTACCGACGTGGCGCAGGCGCTCGGCGTTGCTGGGCTGCCCGAGGACAGTCGACAGGGAAGCAAGTCCCTGGGCGTCATCTGGTTTGACGCGGATCTGGATGGCGATCTGGATCTGTACGTCACCAACGATGTGAGTCACAACAAGTTCTACGTCAACCACGGCGGCACGTTCGAGGATGCCTCCATGTCTGGTCGCATCGCCGACGACGGTGCCAGCATGGGCGTGGCTTCGGGCGATTACGACCAGGACGGCTACCCGGATCTGTTCTTCACGCATTACGCCCACGAGGAGCACGGCTTCTACCGGAACAACGGCGATCTGAGCTTCCAGGGCCGCAGCGGCGAGGACGGCCTGCTGAACGAGGAGGACTACGTCGGCTGGGGAGCCGCCTTCGTTGACCTGGAGCGCGATGGCGATCTGGACTTGGTTGCCACGCATGGCCACACGGAGCCGTTTCTGGACGACTACGCCCAGGCAACCAAGTTCTATTACAACGAGCCCGGCGACGGTTCGGTGGGCGATCGGCTCTGGGTGGACCGCAGCGCCGACTCCGGTCCGGGGGCCACGGCGTTGGCGGTTACCCGGGGCACGGCGCTGGCCGACTACGATCTGGACGGCGACACAGACATGGTGCTGGTCAACAACGGCAACGGAACCGTTCAGTTCCTGCGTGCCGGCGGCCACGACAACAACTGGTTGTCACTGCTGCTTCGCCAGCCGGCGCCCAATGTCCATGCGGTCGGTTCCCGTGTTGTGGTGGAGGCGGCGGGCCAGATTCAGACGCTGGAGTTGCAAGCTGGAAGCAGCTATTCGTCCCAGAATTCCCAGCGGCTGGACTTCGGCTTGGGTGCCGCGCCTGTTGCAGACAGCATCACTGTTTACTGGCCCGATGGCGGCGTCAGCGAATACCTGGATGTGGCGGCCAACCAGGTGTTGCGCCTGGATCGGGTGCTTGGCATCGGCACGGACACGCTGTCGCCGGTGACGACGCTGGTTCTCAATGGCATCCGGGACGGTACGCCGTGGTGGACGACGCCGGTTGAGGTGGTTCTTGATGCCGTCGATCGAAACGTCGGGGCGCCTGCGGGCTTGGACCGAGTCGAATACCGCATCGACGGCGGCGATTGGCAAACCTATGCCACGCCATTGCAGTTTGACCAGACGGGCACCTATCTGCTGGAGTGCCGAAGCGTCGATTTGGCGGGCAACTGGGAACCCATGCGGGCAACGGAGTTGGTGATTGATGTGACGCCTCCCGCGGCCTCCCATGAGTTGCGAGGGGACCGGGGCTTGGCGGATTGGTGGGTGAGTGCTGTCGATGTGACGCTCTCGGCAGAGGATGACTTGAGCGGCGTCGGGGTGCTGCGGTACCGGATCGACGGTGGCCCCTGGCAGACGTATCAGGCGCCGTTTGGCGTGGGGGATGCCGGGCGGCATGTGGTTGAATACCAGGCCATCGACCGCGCGGATAATCCGGGCGAGATTCGTGCCGTGGAGTTGTTGATCGATATCCAGGCGCCGTTTGGCCGCATCGACGACCCCCGCCAGGGCCGGCTTTACGTGGGCGATCAGGTGTTGCCGGGGCCCATTGAGAATCGCGC
>JBFJVP010000112.1:0-8401 GCA_041624075.1 Thermoplasmatota archaeon
GCCCCGACCTGCTGATGGGCCCCTGGCGTGACTTGGACTTCGAGCGCGACATCGGTCGGCCCGGGGATGCCCCCGACGACCCGGCGACGCCCTGGATGGTCAGCAGCGGCGTCTACGGGGCTCGCCTGTCAACGCCGGACGACGTGGACAGCTACGCCATGCAGGCCACCATCGGTGACAAGGTGCATGCAACGCTCACGGTCTCCAACGATGTCGACGTGACCTTGCTGCCCGCCCCCACGGCCCCGGCCGCGGTGGCAGCCACCCACACGCTCACCCTGAGCCTGCTGGATCCCGGCGGCGTCGTGCGGGACCAGAAGACGGTCCTGGTCTCGGGAGGCAGCACCCAAGTTGAATTGAACACCGATCAAACCGGCGTGTGGACCGTGGTGGTCGAAGGCTCGCGCTTCGGGGCGGCAACCGACTACACGCTTAGCTTCGTGCGCACCGCCATCGCGTGGCCGGCCCGCAACGACGCAGCCACGGGTTACGACGCGGGCGAGGACTGCCAAAACGGCTTGCTGGTGGGGCCTGGCGCGCACGTGGGCGCCATCGAACACCCCGTCCAGGACGCCTGGGACTTCTACCGGGTCCAACTGTACGAAGGCCAATCCTTTGTGGTGACCCTCAAGCCTGGTGACACGATCGATTCGGCGTTCATGCGCTTGCACTTCTACGACCGCACCTGCACGGAGATGAACTGGGTTTCCACGGTGTTGCTGCCCGGCGGATTCAAGGGCCGTCCCCAGACGATCAACTACCCCGTGCCCGTAGGCGGCGACGGCGTGTACCGCATCGGCGTCGAATACGTCAACGGCATTGGTGCCTACGAGTTGGCGATCGCCACCAGTGAGGCAGGCCTGCTGTTCCCGGTGCCTTGATCGGCCTTGGCCCGGGGTTCCCCGTAGCTCCACGGGGCCCCCGCCCATCTGCCACTCGCGTCAGGACCGCCGCGATGGGTGGCCCCCGCAGCCCTGTGCCTATGCCCGCAGGCGCGCCGCCCACTTCTGGCGCACCTTCGCCAGCTTGGGGGAGATGACTGCCTGGCAGTAACCCGCGCCGGGATTGCGGGCGTAGTAATCCTGGTGGTACTCCTCGGCCTCGTAGAACCGGTCCAGGGGCTCGACCTGGGTCACGATCGATCGGGGAAACGCATCCGCCAAACGCGACATGACGTCCTGTGCCGCCTGCTCCTGCCCTGGGGCCTGCGTCAAGATGATGGACCGGTATTGGGTGCCCACGTCCGCGCCTTGGCGGTTGGGAGTCGTCGGGTCATGTACCGTGAAGAAGACCTCCAGGAGATCCTGCAACGGGAGTTCCTCTGGGTCGAAGGTCACCTGAACCACCTCGGCATGGCCCGTGCGCCCACTACAGACCTGTTCGTAGGTGGGGTTCTCGGTGCTTCCGCCTGCGTAGCCGCTGACAACGCGCTCAACACCCATCAGGTCCTTGAGTGCCGCCTCAACGCACCAAAAACAGCCGCCGCCAAGGGTAATTTGTTCCACATGGGTGGCAGCCGGAGCGCGTGAACAAGCCTTGCGAACGGGGCGCGTGTGTCGCGCGGCCCTGCCCGCCACGGCGGCCGCTCCGGCGGGGCCACGACGGACTATCCAGCAGCTGAAGGCAAGCTCATGCACACCCGCTGGCCCGTCGGGCTGGCGTACGCATCAAAACGGCCCCCATTGGCCTCCACGGTGCTACGAACCACGAACATGGCCAACTGGTCCCGAAAGACCGGATCGTTCGTGTCGGCCGAAAAGGGCTCGCCCACTTCCACGCGCACCTCGTCGCCAGAGGGTTCGCCCGTCGAGAAGTTGAGCTTGACGAAGCCCGGTGCCCGTTCAGTCCAAGCTCGCCAAACGTGGCTCTTGTCGAGCCTTTCAAGAAGCACTCCGAGGGCAACCCGCAAGCCGACAGGGTCTGAAAGCACCGACGCCGAATCCACGGCATCATTCTGGATTGGTGCCAGGTCCGCCTTGGCCGCAATGGCTTGCTCGAGCAACTCCTGCAAGTCGCACCACTGGCGCTTCACGTCCTGTGATTCCACCGCCTGACTTGCATCCACCAGCAAATCCAGCATCGACGTGAGACGCCTCAGATCCCGCTCCATCCTCTCGATCAAAGCCTTCTGTGGATCTGTCAGATTGCTACCCCTGGCGCGCAACGCGAAGAGGTCAAGACGCAGCGGCGTGACAGGGGTTCGAAGGTGATGGGAAATCAGGTTGAGCGCGTTCTTTCTGGCTGCCTGAACGGCTTCCTCTTGCGCCCGCTCCGCCGCCTTTTTTCCACTGACATCCCGCAGGCTCAGCAGCAGCATCGGGGGCGATTCTGAATGGTCAATTCGCACCAGCACCCCGTCCACGTCGCGGCCATCCTTTCCTTCAGGGCCCACCTGGAAATTCCAGCTGGCATATCCTTCCTGCATGCAGTGCCCCACTTTTAGAAGGAAGGGTCCCAGCAAGCTTCCTGGCAAGATTTTCTGGATCGCGGTGCCACGAGCGATGCTTCGCATGTCAAGAATCTGGGCAAAACGGTCGTTGGCCTGAAGAATTGTCCCGTCCTTTTCCATGAAGGCTTGTCCGTCATGGCTTCCCTCAAAAACCGCGTCCAATTCCTGGCTGCGGCGCAGCATGTCGGCGCGTGCCTGCAAAACATCCTTGGCCCATTGGTCACGAGCCACCGCTGCCCAAACGGTCAACATTCCAAAAACACCGGCAAACAAGAAGACATTGGCAGTCACCAACTCCCCAAAGGGGGCGAAGCCCCGGAGTAGGCTCACGCCTGCCAGGGTTGCCAGCGCGTACCCTGCAGCCCACGGCCATGGCAGCAACAAGCCGGCGAGAAATGGCGTATAAGCAATTCCCATCAAGACGTAGGGGTCCTGGGGATTGTTCAAGTGCAAAACCATGAACAGCCATGAATTGACAAAAACTCCGCCGGTGGTGAGGTGTGCGCCCAATTCCAGGCGCCCTTTTTGAGCGAGAATCACGGCTGCGATGGCAAAGGGCATGAATGCCAACGCGCCATTGAAAAGCGCCGACTGGAAAACCCCCCGGCCGTGCACTGCAAGCAACGCGGTCAGAACGAGGAAGTCCACGATCAGGACGCTGATGGTCATGCCGCGAACCACCACTGAGTAGGCAGAGCTTGCCGTCAACGGCCAAACTGTACTCGGCCTGGATCCCGCCGGGGCTACCACAAATCGTTCTTCCCTTTCGCACCTATATGCAGTTCTGGAATGGACCATGGGGGGGCTTGGGCTAACCGCGGGCGGCGGCGGTTGGCCAAATCGTTGGCGGGGCGCCCATTGTCATGTTGGCCCGGATTCCCTTGGGTAATCGCGCCGGGTGTGCCCGGAGAAAAAAGGGAATTCCGGTTTCACGGGGCTGGCCCCTTGTGGGGCAAGCGCACTGGCGCCTTGCGGTCGTCTTCGTCCTGATGGCCGCTTGGGCCCCGGCGCCCCGGACGGCCACGCCGCCTGGGCGCTGGGGGTTGGGGATCATTGGTTGGTCCGTCCGCGTGCTGGGGTTTGCTGGCGATACTGCTGGGAAGGCTGAGGCTCACTTTTCTCCCCTCCGGACTGGCGTACGCTTCAAGACTGCCGCCTTGGGCCCGCACGGCGTTGCCGACCACGAACAGGGCCATGTGGTTGGCAAAAACAGTCTCATCGCGGATGTCCGAGAGGCTGTGGTTGATGTCCAACTCGACGGCATCGGGTCCGGGAGTGCCCGCCACGAAGTGGATTCGCACCGAGGCCGCGTCCTCGCTGTAGATGTGCCACGGGGAGTGGGGCCCGAGCCAATCCACCAGCAGTCGAATGACAACACGGACGCTGCGGGGATCTGCCAGGACCTTTTTGGGGCCTGCCAAGTCGTTGTGGATCTCGACTCGTTGTTCGTGGTCGCCAAGAGCTTCGGTGAGGGCTTGTGCCAGGTCGCATGATTGCGTGCCGGCGAGGCCCGTTCGCGCCAGGAGGCTGGCATCAACCAATAGGTCGAGGGTCTTGGAGAGTCGCTTGAATTCCCGCTCCATTCGATCGAGCGCGGTTGCTTGACGCTCACCGAGCGCCCCGGTCGCTGCGTGGCGCAGCGTGTAAAGGTCCATGCGAATCGGTGTCAGGGGCGTGCGCAGGTGGTGGGAAATCAGGTTGAGCAGGCTGGTGCGGGCCTCGTGCACGGCGCGCTCGCGCTCTTCGATGGAACGCTTGCGGTCCGTGATGTCCCGGAGGCTGAGCAACGTGAATGGGTCCGATTCTCCATGGTCGACGCCGACGAGGATCGCTTCGACGTGGGTCTGCTGCTTGGGGTTGTCTCCCTCAATGGAGAACTCCCAGATGACGGGCTGCCGGATGGCTTTCTCCTTGCTTTTTTGAATGAGGTCGTTGATTTCCGGGGGCAGCAAGTGGCTCATCAATTGTCCATTGACTTGGCCTTGGATGCCAAACAGGTCCACGAAGCGCCGGTTTGCATGTGCGATGCGGCCCGTGTCGTCGGCGAAGACTTGGGCGTCTTGACTGCCATCCAGCATCGCCTGCATCTCGCGCTCGCGCCGGGTTGCACTGCGCTGATGTTTCAACGCGCTTTCCACAGAGGCTTGTCGCAGGTAGGCGGCCACGGTGGTGAGGGTTCCAAATCCCACGCCGAAGATCACGACGTCCAGCGTGACAAGGCCCGCCGCGTTGGGGACCATCAAGAGCATGCCCAAGCCCAGCAGGTTCCCTGCTGAGTAGACTGCGGCCCATACAGGCTTCAGGAGGATCGCGGCCGCCATGGGGGCATACACCAGTCCCAGCAACACATCTTGGTTGCGGGGCTGGTCCAGCGCTAGGAAAGTGAAGAACCAGACAATTGCAAAGACTGCCGCCACGAGGAGGTGGCCTGCCGCCACGGCGTTGTTGGTTCGCACCAAGAGGATGGCGAGCAGGCTTACCGCAATCGTCAATCCGGACGCCTGAATGGTGGATGAATCCCATTTGGTGAGGTTACCGTCGGCTGCGCTTACTACGCTGGCCGCCAGGGCCAAAGCGATCAGGGCCAAAGCTAGCCACTGGATGACGCCGGGGTCGTTGGCCCCGCGGGGCAACTCGATGGCGTGGCCCTCCACGGGTTTCAATTTCCGTTCAACAAGGGAGTCACTTTGCATTACGACCGTGTGTCGTGCCGCTCCCATGGGACAAGCGGCCCCGGCCCCGCAATCGCAAGCGATCCATCGGACTGGATCGCCTGGCGCCTGGGGTCCCCACAGCCCTCGGGCCTAGGGGTGCCCTATGGCAAAGGCAACTCGGGCGATTGGGGGCGTCACAGCCCGAAGCGCTTGGCCAGCGCGCCGTAGGCATCGACTCGCCGATCGCGGAAGAAGGGCCATCCCCTGCGCTGGGTTTCGATGCGGTCCAAGTCCAACTCGACGACCCGGATTTCCTCCGTTTCTCCCAGCTCGGCAACGGTTTCGCCGGCGGGGCCGAAGACAAACGAGTGGCCCCAGAAGTCCAGTTCGCCTTCGGTGCCGACCCGGTTGACGGCGACCGTGTACACGTTGTTGGCGACGGCGTGGCCGCGCTGCACGGCTTGCCAGGCACGCAGTTGCTCCTCCTTGATCTCGAGCTCCCCGTGCCAGGTGCCAATGGCCGTCGGGTAGAACAGGATGTCCGCCCCCAACAGGGCTGTTGCCCGAGCCGCCTCGGGATACCACTGGTCCCAGCACACCAGGGTGCCGATGCGGCCGTAGGCGGTGTCCCAGGCGGCGAACCCGTTGGCCGTCGTGGCCGCGCCCTGCACGGGCTCCGCGTCGCCTGGGGCGAAGTAGAACTTCTCGTAGAAGCGCGGGTCGTCCGGGATGTGCATCTTTCGGTACTTGCCCAAATAGCTCCCGTCGGCGTCGATGACGGCGAGCGTGTTGTGGTACAGGCCACGCGCCCGCTTCTCGAACAGGCTGGCCAGGATGACGATGGAGTGCTCGGCGGCCTTCTTGCCAAGCAGGTCGGTGGTCGGACCCGGCACCGCCTCGGCTCGATCAAATTCACCGTGGTCTTCCTCCTGGCAGAAGTACGGTCCCAGAAACAGTTCCTGAAGGCACACGATCTGGGCGCCTTGGGCGGCGGCCTCGTCGATGAGGCCCAGCGTCCGCTCAAGGTTCTCCTGCGACGTCTCGTCGGCGTGGGTTTGGATCAACCCGATGCGCACAGCCACACCTGTTCGACTGCGACCTGGCAAAAAAGTTGTTGTGCCCCGCAGCCCCGCCGGCCAGCAAGCCGCCTCAACAACCCGCCCAAGCCGGCGCGCTGCGGCGATGACTGGGTGGCGCCAGCGATCAGGCCAAAGATTCTCAAGCGCGAGCCGCTGTGCGGCTTTATGCGCATGTTGCTGATGCTGCTCCTGCTGGTGCAGACAGTGCAGGCAAGCCCCGATCTCCTCGTCGACGACGCGGTTGGTGATGCATTCACTTCACCAGGCTTGCCTCCAACCAGTTTTGCCAGCGAGGCGGTAGACATCACGGGCATTGCTGCCCACTTTGACAACGACACCCTTGCCCTGGTCCTGTACGTTGTCGATGTCTCCACGGTCGAGCAGGCGCCGCCCGAGATCTACCGCAACAATGCTTTCCGCGCGGCGATCGGGTTTGTTGGCCGCAATGCCCAGGGTTACACGCAAGCCGATGAATGGATCGCCAACGTCGACTACGACGCGGGGCCCACGGCGTCCCAAGGCTGGCAGGCAAGTGTCTTCGATGCACGTGACGGGCAAGGCCGGTCCATGGAAGTCGAGCCAGTCATCGACCCGGTCGAGAGCACGATTTCCCTGAGCATTCCACTCGAATTCATGGGCGCCCAACCGGGTTACCGATTGGACCAGTTCTGGGCTGGCGCCTATTCGACACTTGCATACCCTCTGTCAACGGCGGACCGTGCACCTGACGAGGGCGTCTGCCGCTGTGCGATCCAGTTGCGGGAGCCGGCTGTCTTGCAGGTCCAAGATACCGATGCTGGCGAGGATACACCCCTGCCTGTGGCCGTTGCCTTGCTCGCGTTGGCCGTCGCATTGCGGCGCCGCAAGTAGGTTCGCGCTGGCAAAGTGCTTCCTTCACGGCTGCCGCGCCCTGGCTGCCGCCAAACGTGTTCACCTTGTGGCGGCACCATGCGTCACGGCTTTGGAGCCTGCAGCACTATTGCCCCCGGAACGCCATGCCACCCGCCACGTCAGGGGCACAAGCGGCGCACGAACCGGTTTGCGTGCGAGCCGTCGCCAACATTGAACGGGCCAGCCTCCTGTCCGCCCTGGCGGCGCTGATGATCGTCGCAGCCTCGACGTACACTTGGCTGATGGGGCAATTGGCTTCTGCGCCCCACGCGGCGTGGACACTGGGCGGGTGCCTCGCTGCGGGGGTCATGGCATCGCTGCATGCCAGGTCCCTGGAGGCGCGGCTTCTGGTCGATGCCGGAACACAACGCGCCGCACGGGTGTGCCGCGATGTCGCGGGGCGAAGTTTCGTCGCCCTTCTCGTGGTAGCTGTGCTTGCAGTCGCCTTTGTCCTGGGACTCAATGGCGGCTTGGGCGGGCCGGCGGCTCCCGTGGTCGCCGCGTGCACCGTCTTGATCGGCCTGGCCCTGGTCGTCGTTGCCTGGCAGACTCCCCAGTTGGCTGACGTGCACCCGGCTCCCTCTCGCTTACTGCCGCTGCCCACCGACCGCATGCCGGTGCGGGCCGCCCAGGGCCTGACTCGGGCGCTGCGGCGAGGCGTCGCCATGACGGGTGTCGCGGCAGCCGTCATCCTGGTGGCCCCCCTGGCTGGAGCCTATGCGGGGCTCTACTCGCCTGCCAGCAGTGCAACGGTTACCCGGGTCACGCTTGCGTCCCTTGGCCTGGTGGTCGCGTTGGCCGCCTTGGCGGCGTACCTGGGCTTCTTGATCGGCGCGATTCGGCGCATGGATTTCGCGCCGTCGTGGCGCTGTCGGGTACGCCGGGTGGGGCTGACGCACCTGCCGATCCTGGTCGCCGTTTGTGGCATGGTCATCCAGCTCGGCCTGTTTGCGACCGGTCGCACACCGGGGTCGGAGGGCGGCTTGGCGCCCTTTGCAGGTGGCGTGCTGCTGGTCGTTGCCGGCTTGGTCGCCGTCGGCGTCGTCGGTGTGCTCGGGTGGCTCATCAGGATCGCTGGCAAGACAGTCCTGCCGCCTGGCCGTACGGTGCGGGGTGCCGTGCGCACGGCGATGTCGGCGCTGCTGGGATAATCGGCTAGTCGGCGCTGGGTTGCGCCTCGATGAACTCCAACGCGTTACCAAACGGGTCCTTGACGTACGCGCTGCGGGTGCCGTCCCGATGGGGCTTGGCGAGTCCATGGGCGTCGGCGTTATCGGTTGGAAAGGCGATGTGGCCGGGGTGCTCTTGCGGAATCACGAGTGCCAAGC
>JBFJVP010000113.1:0-8399 GCA_041624075.1 Thermoplasmatota archaeon
GAGATGGCGCTACTCGAGCGCGGCCGCTACTGCGTTTTGCAGGAGGGTGGAAACGTCACTTGTTCGTCCGGGGATGGTGGACGGCAACAAGGGGACGCAGTCTCCATCTCCGCCGGCGACCGCAACCTCTGCGTCCTGCTGACGGACGGCAACGTTGACTGCCGCATGATTCCCTGGTACCTGGCCGGCGGCCGCGACTACACTGGGGGCGACGCTGTCGCCGTTGAAACCTCCAGCCATGGCACGTGCGTCATCACGCAGGCGGGCAACGTCGTTTGCTACGACGACGATCAAGCAGGCGTAACCATGGCGTACTCTGGTGGCGATGCCGCCAAATTGAGCAACATCGGCCGCGACAACGCGTGTGCCGTGCTGGCTGGCGGCAACGTCACCTGCTGGCGCCATACGGAAACGGCGTCCGTTGTGTACACCGGCGGCGACGCCGTGGGCGTGGTTTCGGGCCACGAACATCGCTGCATCCTCCTGTCCAATGGAAACAGCGAGTGCAGCGGCAGCGGAGGGGACAAGGCGGTCAACTACCGTGATCGCGACGCCGTCCAGATCACCGGCACGGACGACGTTACATGCTACCTGTTGGCGCACGGCAACGCCGTGTGCCGCGGCGCAGGGCCGCCGGCCTACCGGGTTATCTCCTGGGAGTACACGCGGCTACCTGGAGCCCAGTACGCGCCCCCGCCGCCGACCCTGTAGCTGGCGGCCTGCCGGTTACGTGCTACCTGCGCGCCGACGCTTGGGTGCAAGGCCGACGCGTGGATTTTTGGGGCGAGCGCCACGACTACAAGGCGGTCCCCGACGCGTTTGGGCCCAAGTTCCTGTAACCACGCTTGCATCGTACGCCCCACAACCCTTGAAGCCGCGCGCCGGGTCCGCCCAGTATGGGTGATGGGGCGCCACTGGCTCGGCTGGCAAGGTGGAGTGCAGGCCACCGCACGAAGGTCCTTGCCGCGACGTTTGTGGCCATGGCGCTCTTGTCGGTCGGCGTGCTGCGACTCACGTTCGAGGACAACCCCCTGGACACGCTGCCTCCTGGCAACCCCCACACGGTCGCTACGGAGAATTTGCTCAACGGGTTCCCTGGAACGCCTTACGCAAGCCCGGTGTTCTTCTCCACGAATCCGGACAAGTGGGCGGTGGCCAACGAGCAGCTCCCCAACCGGCTGCCCTTTTCTGACGGTGCAGACCCGGGGCCCTTGAACGCGCTCCTGGAGCAGGCCAGCGGCGGCCAGACGGAGGGTTTTGCCGACGGCTACCCGGGGCCCCACAACATCACGGATGAAGTGTACGTACGCGCGATCCAGGAGTTCGAAGATTTCATCCACGACCGCATTCCGGAGGTGACGTGGGGCATCACGCTGGCATCCCAGGTGCGCTTGGTCAACTTCACCAACACGGGAGTGCCCCTGTTGGCCGAGCCCGATCCGGCGGCGTTCACCATGCCTGGAACGGGCCCCGAGGGCTCGGCTCAGTACAACGCGGCGTGGCAGACGTGGTTTGCTGCGGCGCCGGACGCGGTCAAGAGCATCAACAGTGCCGACTGGACGACCACGCGGGCCATCTTCCTGTTCGAACCGGACGGCGCCAGCCTCAACGAGATCGGTGTCAAGGTGTACGACGCCGTTGCGGAGTACACGCAGGCGATCCGTTCGTGTGACGAGGCGCCAGGCACTTGCACGCTCAAGTGGAACGTGTTTGACCCCGACTTGGTCATCGTGGACCCCCGCGGCCCCGCTGCGGCCAGCAGCTACCTCACGCAGACGACACTGCACGACGTGGCCGTTCTTGGTCCCCTTGCGGCCGGCGTGATTGGAATCATGCTGTTTGCGGCCTTTCGGAGGCCCGGGCCGGTCTTCGCCATGGTGCTGCCGCTGAGCATGGCGGGCCTGGGCGTTCTGGGGATCTTCGGCTGGATTCGGTTACCGATCCACTCCATCAGCCTCCTGGTGTTCCCGGTGCTGATGGGCAACGGCATCGACTTTGGCATCCACATGGGAAGCGCGTACCATGCTGCCCGGCAGCGGGGCGCCTCGGTGCTGGATGCGGCTGCGGCTGCCGGCGAAGAGTCCGGCATGCCCCTGGCAGTTGCCACCCTGACCACCCTTGCCGGCATGGTCCTGCTGGTGCTGGCTCCCAATCGCATGCTTTCCCAGCTTGGCCTCGCCATCATCCTGGGCATGGTGATCCTCTTGGCGATCAGCCTCACCGCGCTGCCCGCAGCGCTCACCTGGACCACAGCGCCCAAGCCGGGCCGGGAAGTGCTTGGCCGGGCCTTGGAGTCCAGCGCCGCGTTCTGGCAGCGCAACAGGATCTTCGGCGCGGTCATCGTTGTGGCCTTCGCAGGCAGTGGTCTGGTGGCCGCCACCCAGTTGGACACCCTGACTCTGGGAACGCCGGCGGCGTTCTTTCCCCCGGGTGACCCGCAGCGCCAGGACTTCGACGCCAGCAACCAGCGCTACTTCGTCGATCAGGACGACCTCGTCACCAACGCCCTGGTGATCGAAGGCGACATGACCACTCCCGCCGCCATGGAATTGCTGCATCGCCTGGAAGACGCCATGCGGGAGCTGGACTTCATTCGCCAAGAATCCGTCACCTCCATCCGATTCGCCATGGAAGGCTGGATCCTGGTTCGCGAAGGAACCGCCGGGGCCCCCATCGTGCTCACCCGTGAGGCGGCCCAGCCTGGCTCCACGTTCCCAACCACGCAGGAGGACATCCGGGCGACCCTGGACGAGATGTTCGCCAACCCGCTCGCCACGTACGCCTCGTTCTTCATCGAACACCCCAGCTACGACATCGGGACTCTGCTGATTGAATGGCGGCAGGCACCCGACTTCGAGGGCTTGGAGGCGCAGTGGAACCAAGTGCTGGCAGCCATCGAGGCCACCCAGGCTGAAGTCCCCAACCACGGCTTGAGCATCCACATCGCCGGCCAAACCAGTGTCGCCTACCTGTTCACCAAGGAGGAGCTACCCTACGTCCAGGTGGCTGGCGTCATCGGCGTGCTGGTTACCGGCTTGATCGTCTGGGCCATCCGACGCAACATCCGCGACGCAGCCACCGTGGCCAGCGTCGTCGCCACCGCCAGCCTCGGTTGGCTGGGCCTGCTCTACCTCCTGAACATCCAGCTGAGCATTGCCCTGATCGTTCCGGCGGTCGTGCTGGCCGCCATCGGGAGCGACTACGCCCTCCACTTGCGCTACGCGCTCGCCCGGGATGGCAACCGCGCCTGGCGCACCGTAGGCCGCGCTGTGGTCTACTCGATGCTCACCGACGCCGTGGCCTTCCTCGTATTCGCCCAGCTTCGCTATTCCATCGTGGCCGAAGCAGCCATTGCCACCGTCGCCGCCCTAGCCGCCACGCTGGCAGCCACACTGGTTGTCGTGCCCATCCTGCACAACCCGCACCCGCAGGGGGCCCCGACATTGCCCGGCTCCCAGGCCCGCCCGGACGCCGAGCCAGACCCGCGGGCCACCCGACCCGCCGTGTAACGCCTCACGCCCTGCCCTGGCCGCCGCGTCGCGCCATGACACGGATTCTCAACGGTTAAGTCGGGGAGGTCCTTGAAGCGGAGGCTGCCCCATGATCGACTACATTGGACGCGTCAACATGGACTACATGGTTCGGCTCGCCAACGACCCGGCATGGGCCGCCAAGGAGCAACAGGCGATCCTGGACTACAACTTCCAAAACGGAGCCAACTACGACGGCAAGCCCGTGCCCTGCCCGGTGAAGCCCCACTTCATCAGTCCGCAGCAACGGCAACTCATGCAGGGCGCCCTGCGCAACCTCCTATCGGCGCTCAACAAATTCGTCGATCACTGGCTGCAAAACGAGGAACTTCAGGAGCTATGGGGCGTCACGCCCGCCGAGATGGACCTCTACCGCGTGGATCCCGGCTACCCCGGCGCCATCCAAATCGCACGCCTGGACGGTTTCCTGCGCGACTACGACCTCCAATTCCTGGAGTTCAACTGTGACAGTCCGGGTGGAACCGGCTACGCCGATGTCATCCACCGAGCGTTCCTGGAGATGTTCGACCGCAACCACATGGGCTCCAGGCACCACATCAGCAACCGTCAGCGCCTGCTCCAATTGGCGCAGACCATCGAGAACTGCTACCGTGAGTGGCGCAACCGCCTGGAACTGGCCGGTGAAGACGGACGCCCGGTCCGGCCCTTCGTTGCCGTCGTGGACTGGCGAGACGTGTCAACCATGCCGGACATCGACATCACCCTCGCCCACCTACGTGAGCACGGCCTCGACGCCGTCTTCGCTGACCCCCGCGACTTTGACCTGCGCGACGACGGCCTCTACCTCAACGACCGGCGCGTCGACCTGGTGTACAAGCGCGTCATCGTAAAGGAGCTTGTTTCAGACGACAAGACCCACGCGCTGCGCGACGCCTACCTGCGCGGTCAGCTCTGCATGGTCAACTCCCCTCGCTCGGTCATCGTGGGGAACAAGAAGATCATGGCTGCCCTTCACCGCCCTGACGTGTTGCCGCTGTTCAACGGCGACGAGCGACGAGCCATCGAAAACCATGTTCCGTGGACAGCCGTTTTGGTAGATGGCCACGCACTCTTCAAAGGCTTCCGCGTCAAGCTCCGTGATTTCGTCGTTGACAACAAAGACCAATTGGTCCTCAAGGCAGCCCAAAGCTATGGTGGCAAGGATGTTTTTTTGGGCTTCGAAACCAGTGAAGAACAGTGGCAAGGCCTCGTGGATCAGCACATCCTTGACAATTCCTGGGTAGTCCAGCAATTGGTCCGGATTCCAAAGGAATTGTTCCCGGAAATCCGCGACGGCCATGCCCAAATGAAATTGCTCAATGTCAACATCAATCCACTAGGATTTGGTGGCGAATACGCCGGTGCTTACACGCGCGTCAGCGAGAAGAATGTCATCAATGTCAGCTACGGTGGAGGCTTGGTGCCCGCCATGACGATCGAACCCCGCGAGTCGTACGGGGAGGTGAAGTCGGCGTGAGCGGTGGCACCGCAACGATCCCTCAGAGATTGGGCGCCGCGGGTCCACCGTCGCGCGAGGCGCCGCCAAAGCGAGTGCGCCCCGACGGCCTCGGAGATGACGGCCTCTACCCTCGCGTTTACCGAAAGCGCCTGGCGGCTGGAGATGCCTTTGCAGGCGTTTCAGAGTACGACGCCGCCACCGTCAACTTCCAAGTGGCCAGCCCCTTGATCGGGACTGCCCTGCACACCCATCACAGCATTCGTGACGACCTTCAGCCAAAGCTGGAGTTGCCCGCGATGCAGCGTTATTACGAGGAGGACCCTGAAACTCACCGGTTCCTCGGCCCATTGACTCACACCCTGCTTCCGAACCAGTCACGCTATGAATTTGACCTCAACAGGCCGCCGGACACCACGATCTACGCCAGCCCTGAGCTTGCCTGGGGCCAGCAAGTGTGGCGGGAGCCACTGAACCAATTCGAACGGGAATTCAGCATCGAAAAATGGTACGAATTCCACACCTTCATCGACTGCGCCGTCGAGGATGCAATCGAGCGGTTCGGTTACGCAGTCGTTTTTGATTTCCATTCCTACAATTACCAGCGCAAGGGCTACGTGGATTGGCGCACCGACGACCGCCCCGTGATCAACCTGGGCACGCGACACTTGAACCTCGATGATCGGGGGACGCGAGTGAAGGACTGGTTCATGGACAGCATCCGCCAGCACACGCTGTTGGGTGAAGAGATGCAGGTGCAGGAGAACGGTGTCTTCTACGGTGGCTACTTGAACCGCCGGCTCAGCCACTTGTACGGGCCAAAGGTCATCACGCTGAGCGTCGAGTACAAGAAGGTCTACATGGACGAACGAACCGGGGAGATCTTCGAGGATGCGCTTGAGGACCTCGTGCGGCAAATGAACGATACGATCCACGGCTTGGCCGATGAATTCGCTTTGCCGGTGCGAGATAGGCCTGAGATTCCGCAGTTGGCTGAAGGCGGCACGCCGCACAGACGGGAACCCGAACAAGCCGCCTAGGGCGGAAAACAGGTCGGGTTGAGCGTCAAAACCAGCGTATCCGGTGGGCGCCTGCCCCCTGCGCTGCGCTGGAGGCCTGGTTCGCTGTTGCTTTCCTGCCAGACTTCGCGTGTTGCAGGGACATAATAGGTCCCGCTGCCGAGGCAGATGACGTCGCCGTCGCGGCAATGCCGGTGCCGGAGGCCCAGCACGGCCACGGCGAAGAAAGCCAGGATAAGGAGGGCGAGAACAACCGGCAGCGACATCGTTACTCCTTGATTCATGCAAGGATATTCTTCCTTCAAGGCTGGTTGGTCGAATGCGAGGGCTGCAACCCGGGCTTCCGGATCGATCGCGCGCCTAACTGAAGTCCTGGGCTTGCGGCAACTCGGCCCCAAGCGAGATCGTGCAGCCCTGGTCCCAGAAATGGGCGGACAAGGGCGCCGCCAAACGTTCCAAGTGAGCCGGGTCAGGGCTCCAGGAATCATGGGCCAGGTTCAGCCTGCCATCCTCGAAGGGGAGCGTCACTGTGCTCGTACCCTCAGGGCTGGAGCGAATGGCTTGCATCCAGAAGTTCCCCTTGCTGTCTCGGGCAAGGTAGCCGTCCATGAAGGCGTGGCCGCCCGGGGTGCACCCCACGCCGAGCCCGTTGCTGCTGCGCAGGACTTCGGGGGCAGCCTGGGCCAGCCAGGCGCTTGAACAGCTTGCTGTCGCACGCAAGGTCGTCCCGGCGGCTTGGTAGGAGATCCACGCCTGGCTAAACCCATAGCCATTGCCATGGGCGGCAGCTTCCATCCAGTAGGGGCCAGCCATGGTCCACTGGTAGGTGGTGGTGCCCGCGATGCCTGCTCTTGCGCCTCCACTGCCGCCTGGCGGCCAGGATGCCTCGGCGCGCGCGAAGTTCGGCCCGCATTCTGCATGGATGCCCGGTCCAAGCACGGAGGTTGTCAAGACAACTTCGCTCGGCAGCGCGGGCTCCCACGCAAGTGCGGGCGGGGCTGCGCCGGTGGCAAGCAGTGTGAGGAGGGTGACCATTGGCAGGATTCGGTTAGGCTTGGTTGTCATTGTCTGTTCCTGCACCACGAAGGGCGCAGGTAGCCACAGGGGCGTCGGCTTCGTAGCATGCCTCGAACAGGCCTTGGCCAGAGCGGTTTCACCACGGCGTGCCTAGCTATGGGGTCGGGTGGGCATGCGCTTGAGGGCTGCGAGCCCGGCGCCGGAGGGGCCTTCCTAGTGGCAAGCCCTTGGGTCCTGCCGGTTTGTGGGGCTTACGCCCGCAGGAGCACCTTGCCGATGTTTCGGCGGTCCTGGATGAAGCGGTGCGCCTCGGCCGCCTCCTCGAGAAGGAATGTCTGGGCGATGCGGGGCTTCGGGAGCTTGCCGGCGTGCACCTGCTTGAGCACCTTGGTGAGCCCCGCCTTGACGCTGTCCGGGTCCTGTTGCCACAGGTGCAGCAGGTTGAGTCCGATGACGCCGGTATTGTGGTTCAGCAGCGGAATCATGTTGATGCGCATGGCCGAGACGGTCTTGAGTGCCTGAATCGGGTTGCGCCGCGTGCCCGTGGCCATCTCGGAAACGCCGTAGGCCACCACCAAGCCCCGCGGCCGCAGCACGCGTAGGCTTTCCTTGATGTGGCTGCCCCCCACGGGGTCAAGAACCCGATCCACTCGCCCGACGGTCTTCAGCATCTCGCGGGCAAACGGCGCCTCACGGTAGTTGAAGGCCTTATCGACGCCGGCCGCTTCAAGCACTTCGCACTTTTCCTGGCTGCCCGCCGTGGCGTAGACGGTGCAACCAGCCGCCTTCGCCATGGCAACGGCGGCCATGCCGACGCCGCCCGCGCCGCCGTGGATGAGGACGCTGTCGCTGCGCTTGATGCGTCCAAGCTCATGCAGGGCCACCCATGCGGTGAGGTAGTTGACGGGCATCGCCGCCGCCTCCTGCACCGTGAAGGACTTGGGAATCTTGAACAGCTGATCCGGGGAGACATCGATCCTGCTGGTGTAGCCGCCGAAGTTGGTGACGGCCGCCACGCGGTCGCCGGGCTTGAAACCACGAACGCCCTCGCCCACTTCCACCACTTCGCCGGCGATCTCGTAGCCGGGCACGAAGGGGGTGCGGGGCGCGTCGGGGTAGAGTCCCATGCGCATCAGCACATCGGCGAAATTGACGCCTACGGCCTGGACGTGCACCTGGACCTTGCCAGGCTCCGGATCGGCAATGGCCCACGGTTCAACGTGCAGAACCTCGGGGCCGCCGTGCTTGCGAATCACCACGCGGTGGGCCAGGGCGTCGGACACAAGCCGGCGACTTGTTCGCGGCTACTTGGCCATGCCGTTGGTGGCCCCGGTCTGGTAGTGTTGTCGAAATGCCCCAGCCCGTTGACGCAAAGGC
>JBFJVP010000114.1:0-8318 GCA_041624075.1 Thermoplasmatota archaeon
CAGCCCTTTCCTGGACCGCCTGGGCAACACCATGCCTGCCGGCGAGAACTACCATGCCATCGGCGGCGACCCTGCGTACCTGGCCTGGCTCAGCTACGACTACGACGGCGACGGGATCAGCCACGGCTTCGATGGCGTCGTGCCCGCCGAGAGCCCCTACGTTGCGGGCGGCACCATCGACTACGTGGACGGTCACCACGGCGAGCTGCTCACCGATGACGACGCACTCGATCTCATCATTGGGTTCCTGGGAATGACCAGCTACCAGCAAGGTGTTGGCGACGCCAACCTCGCCGGCGACCTCGTCGTGCGCCTGGAGTACTTCCAAGTCGCCAACGACCATGATGCGGGCACCCAGGACGACTACGTGGCCGATGTCTACGTGGACCCTGACGGCAGCCTCGGCACGCAGGGTTACCAGTTTGCCGGCAGCTACGCCTTTGGCGCCAACGGACCCACCACCGTCAACTGGGGCAACAGTGGCCCCACGTTTGCCGCCATTCAACTGCCGGGCACCAGCCCCGTCGTGGACGTCAAGGTGGTCATGAAGGAGGACGACACGTCCTGGGGCGGCGGCTGGGAGGCGGTCAGCACCCACTACCTGACCAACTTGCTGTTGTCGGAGGACATCGATGGCATGGACTACTACGAGGACGACGCAGCCGACTCCGAAGGCGGCACCAACACCGTCCGTGTCAGCCTGAACGGCATCACCAGCAACATCGGCTCGACGCGCTACGTGACCTTCGGCTTCGACCGCTCCTACATCCAGGACGACCACGAATGGGGCACCGGCGAGATCACGTTCTACCTGAACGCTGGCCGCACCGGTTTCACCAGCAGCTACAACCGCGGCGAGATTGGCGGCACCCATTACAGTCGCAACAGTGGGTCGTGGGTCGACATTGGCACCCACGCCAAGAACAACGGCCAGGTGGAGTCCGAGGCGATCTGGCAGGGCCGTATGCTGGACGACGCGTCCATCCGCTTCGACATCACGTACTGGGAAGATGACGGTGGCTGGAGCGGTGCCGACGGCGGCAACCTGTACTACCTCGACTACACGCTGGGCCAACTTGGCGACGGCCGCACCGACTTCGTGGGCACGGCTCACAGCGACTACGATGCCTACATCTACGTCGACAAGGCCGGCCCTGATGGCCAACCCGACCGCTTGCCGCTGCCGCTGATGGCAACGCCCAACCCGGCAGGCAACCTGCCCGACGGCCCGGACGATCCGGAAAGCCCGGGCGGACTGGTCTCCATTTAAACCTACCAGCAGAAAGCAAACCAACCGGGGCGGCGGGCAAGGACCGCTGCTCGCCGCCCCAACCCAACCTAGCGATCCTCGAAGTAGCCCGTGCTTTCAGGACCGGGCAGAATCACGGTACCATCGGCGCGGCCGGGGGCGCCCTCGTACGTGTCGGTTCCAGCCAAGTCCTGGAAGACGCCAACGCCGTGAAAACCGCCGCCTTGCCCGTGCCAGGAGGACCGGTACCAGTCGTCTCCGGCCTCGTCCACGAAGCTTGCCGTGCCTCCGTGGGCGCCGGTCCCTTGCAGGTAGCGGGGCACGCGGTCGCAGAAGCCCTGGTCGTTGAGCACGCCGCCGGAGCCGTGCTGGTAGGGCCTGGCCGATGCATCGGTGGCTGATGGCATGTAGTAGTCGTACGTGTCGTCGCCGCCCAGGTCGCGCAGGATTCCGGTGCCACCGATGACCGAGGAGCCTTGGCTGCTCCGGATCGCCAGGTAGGTGTCGTCTCCGGCTTCGTCGCGCAGGTAGCCAAAGCCGCCGCCGTGGCCGGCGCCCTGGGCCAGGGTTTTGCCGGTGTATGTGTCGTCGCCGCCTTCGTCCACGAGGACGCCCACGCCGGCGATGCCACTGCCCTGGATGCTGAAGCGCAGCACGATGGGGTCGGCCGTGCACACGGCGTCCCTCGTGGGGGCTTCGCGGCGCCCGTAGGTGTCGTGGCCTCCCCGGTCGAGCAGGGCTGCGGCGGCAAGGATGCATTGACCTTGGGCTGCGTCGATGACGGCGTGGCAGCCGTCCGTGGGCAGTTGGTCGATCGCGGGGCGGTCATCGATGATTTCAAGCACGCTTCCGCCGGCGTTGTTGTAGTAGGCGTCGTTGCCACCTTCGTCCACCAGGAGGACGTAGTCGTCGAAGTACGTGTCATCGGCGCCGCCGGGAGAGTAGTGCAGCACGGGCCACAAGTCGATGGGGTCCGAGTCAAACTGGATGGCCACGGCAGCGTCCACGGCCAGTGACAAGGCGTCCAGGGATGCCACGACGCGTTGGCCGCACTGCCGCATGGCCTGCGACCACGGGGTTTCTGCCTCGTTACCGTGCCGGATGCTTTCGAGGAGGGTGTGTTGTGGGATGGTCGCCGTGAGTTTGGCGCAGGTGGTCAACTGGCCTAGTGTGGCCGCGAGGCCGGATCTCACTGCGGGGTGGATGTTGGCTTGGTCGAGTTGATCTGTATCAATGGTGACACCCAACACATCCGCCAGCTCTCCGGCAGCACTGGCCAGGGGGCTTTCAGAAGAGGCATTGAGGGCGTGGGATGCCGGAACGGCGACGAGCAGGAGTATGATTAGGATGCTGGGGCGGCGCATGGTGACACAACCGTTCATGGAACCCCAGAAATATTATTAAAGGGGGTTGGTGGACGTGACTTGTCATGCAGGCCGATTGCTGCCTGGCGTTGTTGCAAAGCGCCGGACCGCCTGGCCCAGACCCCCGAAACCGTGAATGTGAGCCCATCGGCGTTTGATGCCAACAGGGCCGGGCCCCAGCCGTCCATGTGGGGTCGAAGCAGTGGGCCAAGTCCGCAGCGTTGGGCTCCCATTAGGGCGGCAAGCTGTCACCGTTGGCAATGCTCAGCAGGTGGGTTCCAGGTAGAACCCTGTCCACCACCTGGCTGCCGGAGAATGTTGCGGGCACACGCATGCGTACCTCGTCGGGAGGCATCGTCCCGGTTGTCCAAGAACTGAAGTGGATGCCGGTGCCCCGGTGGCCTTGGGTGCCAGCCACGCGGTTCATGCCTGCCGGAACCAGCGCCCCGTGTCCAACGGGGATTGCCACAGGCGTGGTCAACGCCTGGCTGACCCATCCACGCGAACGTCGCTTCGCGGACCTCTATCGCCTGGCCTCAAGCTCAACGCTTGGATCGACGACGAGGTCGGCCACGGGGTGACCATCCAGGTAACGCACGAGGTTGGCGACGACACCTTGGGCGATGCGGCGCTGGGCTTCGCGGGTGACTCCGGCACCATGGGGTGTCAACAAGACGTTGGGCAGGTGGAGCAACGGGTCATCCGGGCGGGGGGGCTCGGGAGTGAAGACATCAACGGCGGCACCTGCAAGGTGCCCATGCAGCGCCTGGGCCAACGCGTCGCGGTTGACGATTTCGCCCCGCGAGGAGTTGATGAGGTAAGAGCCTGGGTGCATTCTGTGGATGCGTTTGGCATCGAAGAGGCCCCGTGTTTCCTCCGTGAGTGGCAAATGGATCGTGACAATGTCGCTGTGGACCAGGACTTCGTCCAAATCCATGCGAGTCAATCCCAACAAGTCCTCTTCCACGTCCGTCAAGGCGTGCTCGTCGGCGTAGAGAAGGGAAACCTCGAAGGGCAGCAGGCGGGCGGCAACTGCCTGGCCGATTCGCCCCATGCCGACAATTCCGATGGTCTTGCCTGCCAGGTCGTGAGAGTTGTCCATCCAGTTCGAGAGCGGCCACTGACCGGCCACCAGGCCTGTGTGGGCCTTGACGACGGGGCGCAGCAGGCCGAGGATGGCGAGTACCACGTGCTCCGCGACGCTGCTGGTGTTGGCGCCCGTGACCACGGCGACCGGGATGCGCAGGGCGCGCGCCGCTTCCAGGTCGATGTGATCCGCATCGACGCCGGCGACCTGGATGAACTTCAGTCGCGGTGCGTGGGCCAAAGCCCCGGCGGTGATGGGAAAGAACGCAGTGACGATCAGGATGTCCGCGTCGGGCAGGGCCATCTCCAGTGCATCGGGGTCGGTGACCACGGTGAGGTGGTGGTCTCCAAGCACTGCGGCGAGGCCCGCCGTTTGTTCCTCAAGGTGGTCGGATGGAGGCAGGGCGGCAATGATGTGGGTCATGCGCCCATGATGTGGGTGAGGTGGAAGGCATTGTTGCCCCATGGGTCCGGGGCGGGAGCCTCCCTGTAGACAGGTACCGGATCGGTCCTGGCCACGTGTCAGGCGGCAGCCAAGCCCGTCAGCTCATCCAGGTCATCCAGATCGTCGCCGACCAAGTGAACCAGGGCTGGGTTGGGCCTTGGTGGGCGGTCGGCACGGCTGGTGCGATTTCGGCGCTGCATCCGTATCGCAGGCAAGCGCCCGCCGGACATGTTGCTTGCGTTAGGAGATACGTGAAACCATGGCGTGCCAGCCTGTGGTACCCGCCCCGGCCCACCACCCTCAAACAGGGTGCCCCCGTCCACGGCGCCGTGGACTGGACCGAGAAGTACCGCCCCCACAGCCTGGCCGACTTGGTGGGCAACGGCCCCGCCGTTCGGGCACTCCGGGAATGGGCGGAAGCTTGGGTCAGCGGCGAGCCGAAGGTGCGGGCGGTCATCCTGGCGGGCCAAGCTGGCGTTGGCAAGACCAGTGCCGCCATGGCACTGGCGGCGGACATGGGCTGGGCCGTCATCGAACTCAACGCCAGCGACGGCCGCAACGCCGACACCATTCGCCGCGTGGCCACGGCTGGAGCCATCCACCAAACCTTCTCCGACGACGGGTCGTTCCACGAACTGGGCAGCCAAGGCGGCCGCAAGCTCATCATCCTCGACGAGGCGGACAACCTGTACGAGCGCCTGGACAAGGAGTCTGCGGGCGTGGGGTCCGACTTGTCCGACCGGGGAGGCAAGCGGCAGATCATCGAGACGATCCGCCAAACCCACCAGCCGATCGTGTTGATCGTCAACGACCTGTACGCCCTCCAGAAAGGCTCGGGCTCGGCGCTGCGGTCCTTGGCCGAGACGATCAAGTTCAACAAGGTCAACGTGCGCTCCATGCCAAAGGCCCTGGCGCGCATCGCCAAGGAGGAAGGCATCCACGTCGACCAGGAGGTCTTGGAAGCCATCGCCGTCCGGGCCGAAGGCGACCTGCGAGCCGGCGTACGGGACCTGGAATCGCTGTGTGCAGGCCGCACGCGCGTCACGGCGGCTGACCTGGGCAGCCTGGGCTACCGGGATGTCACGGGCAACATGTTCGACCTGGTGCGGCACGTGCTCAAGGGCAGCGACATCGACCGCCTGCGGCGCGAAGCCCGGGAAGTGGACGCAACACCAGACGAAAAGATCCTGTGGGTGGACGAGAACCTGCCCAAGGAGTACACCGACCCCGGCGACCTGGTGCGGGGGTACGACATGCTCAGCCGCGCCGACCGGTTCCTTGGCCGCGCCCGCCGAAGCCAGAACTTCCGCCTCTGGGCGTACGCCGGCGACTTGGCCACGCTGGGCGTGCAGGCCAGTCGGCAGGTTCGGCCCCGCCCCGGCGCCAAGGGCAAGTTCGTCCCCTTCGGCTTCCCCCAGTACTTGATGAAGATGAGCCGCACCAAGGCCAGCCGCCAGAACAAGGCGGCATTGGCCGAGGCGCTCGGGCGAGGCACCCACATGAGTCGGCGCAAGGCCGGCCTGGAGCAGGTGCAGGTCTTCGAAACCCTGTTTCGTGCCGACCGCGAGTTCGCGATTTACCAAACCTTCGAGTTGGAGCTCAGCGACGACCAAGTCGCCCTGTTGCTTGAGGGCAAGGCCACGGACAAGGATGTCAAGGCCATTCGGGCTGCCGTCAAGGAACTGGAGCAGGAGCGTGGGCCAAAGACGACCGAGTTTGGCTTCAAGGGCCGCGGCGACGACAAGCCGGCGGCCAAGGCGAAGGAACCGGCCAAGGGGCAGGCGAAGCTGGGGGGCGAAGATGCCAAGGAGGACGCCCCCGCGCGGCCCAAGCCTGGAGCAGGTCAGTCCAAGCTGTTTTGACGGGCGAGGACCGACAACGCTAGCCGCGGCACCGCAGGCCGGGCAAGGCCAGCGCGAGCACGGCTAGCGGAAGCGCGGGGGCCGGGATCGATTCGCGGGGTTCACGGGGTGCCGGGGGCGGCGACGCATCCGTCGGGTCGTGGACTGAGACGGACGGTGGTAGCGCGACGACTGCCGTAAAGCTCTGGCCGGCACCATTGGCCATCAGGGTCAACTCGCCGACGGCGCCGGTGACGAGTGCCGTGGCGGCCAAGCTCTGGCCCGGCGCCAGCGAGATGTAGGGAGGAATGGTCGCCACCTCGCCGTGGCTGGCGGAGAAGCGCAGGTCGGCGATGCTGGTCGCCCGCCGGTTCTCGATCACGATCGGCACCCTGACGGCACTCTCGTCGCGTGACGCATTCTGAGCCGTCAGCAGCGACGGGCGTTCCAGGTTGGCAAACTGGTTCGGTGCACGCACGCCGTTCTCGATGACCACGGCGCCCAGCGGGTCGAACAGGGGTACGACGGCGTCGGCGGCTTGCTCGCCGGCGGCGCTGGCCAGGAAGGCGTGTGCAAAGAGCAGGGGCCGGCCATCGGGCGAGATGGTCATGTGGTACGGGCTGCTGAGGCGGTTGCCCGGTTCCTCCGCAAGCCGCAGGGGTGGGTTGTAGGCGCCGCCGTTGGTGGACTCGGCCACATAGAACCCGGTAACCGACCCCGACGCGCTGGCTGCCTCATCGTTGAGGAAGCCCTCAAACAGCAGCCAGACGCGCGGCCCGGCAGCGGCGAGCTTCAGGTATTGGCCCCGCTCGCAGTCGTCGAGCAGGCTGCCCGGGCCGCCGCACACCGCCTTCACATGCACTCCCTCCGGAGTATCGCGAAGGTAGTGGGCTTGCCCCGTCACATGGTTGGCGACGGCGGCGTGAAGAATACCCCTTGACACGGCGAAGCCATCCAGGTTCAACTGCGACCCGCGGTAGTCGTCGAACGCGCCGGCCGCGAACGTTTCGCCACCGTCTCGCGAGATGGTGTAGCCCAGGGTGTCGTGCTGGCTCCAGGCGAACGCGACGGTGCCGGCGGTGGCTCCGGCGTGCATTTCGTACACCCAACCGGATGGCTGGGACGCAATCAGGCGCGCATCGCCTGCCACGAAGCCGTGCCACGTCGATACTCCTGGCACCAGCGCGTGGCCGCTGCCGCTGGCCCGGTGGCCTGCGACGAAGAAACCGCCGTCGGCGGCAGGCGCCAGCGCAAAGGCGCCATCGAACCCGAGTCCCATCGGCCCCTGCCACACGACGGCCGCGGAGATGGGGTCGATCAGGTAAAGGCGGGCGCCCTCGGCGTCGCGGCGCGCGTCGTGGCCGAGCAGGACGAAGCCGCCCGCCAGGCTGGTGGCGGACCAGTGGTGGATGCCATGACAGGGCCAGTTCGGCTCGGTGGTCGCCAGCGGTCCGGCAACGGTCAGGGGTTGGCCGAAGTGGCGACCGCCATCCAGCGAGGAGGCCACGCGAATCCAGCACGTGGGAGGCCCGTCGGGGCCGCCGTCGGGTTCGATGTGCATCCAGGCGGCGACGACCGCGCCGCCCGCCACCAGCACCCGCGCCGTGATTTCGTGGGCCCGATCGTCGGAAACCCGGTGGGCCTGAAACGGCACGCGGCCGGCCGAGGGGGCACCGCCCTGGATTTGCGCGGTGGCCAGCGGCGTCTCGGCGCCGAGGGCCGGGTCGGGCAGATCGACGGCGGGCGTGGCGCGGGACAACAGGCCTCCCTGGCTCACGCGGACCTCGACGGCGCCGGGGTGGGTGCCGGGCAGGACCAGCTTCGCGTTGGCCTGAAGTTGCACCGGAACGACGCGCTCGACGACGCGGCCGTCCAGGGGGTCCTCGCGGGCCACGACCACCGTGAAGTCGCCAGGCGGGCCGGTCCATTCGATCGTGATTCCAGTGGCGTCGCGGGCTGCCGTGAGGGTTGCGGGCTGGGCCTGGGCGACGGAGCTTGCCGCAAGGATCGCCAGCAGAAGCCAGGCCCGCCAGGCTGTCGTTGGAGCCACAGCCCAAGCAGCTTCGGGTTTGGGAAAGCCATTGTGGGCCTGATGGGCCGGCGGTTCAGCGGCTCAGGTCAGGATTCGCGCCACGCGCCACCCCACGAGTGCCGCCGCCGGCCCGCCGAGGCTTGTCGCCAGCACGTAGCCGGTGGCAGCCATTTGCCGGCCGCGCTCCCACAGTTGGATGGTTTCGACGCTGAACGTGCTGAGCGTCGTGAAGGCGCCCAGGAAGCCCACCCCCAGGCCGAATTGCAGGCTTGGTCGCAGCCAGTCGCCATCCTG
The DNA here is from genome assembly GCA_041624075.1 of Thermoplasmatota archaeon. GTDB lineage: Archaea > Thermoplasmatota > E2 > JACPAO01 > JAHFTW01 > JBFJVP01. Next base: position 8,312 of record JBFJVP010000114.1, read on the forward strand.
GCCTCCG
>JBFJVP010000115.1:0-8311 GCA_041624075.1 Thermoplasmatota archaeon
ACGGAAAACATGTGGACTACCTGCACGGTGGCCACTTGCACCACGACCACGGCGACCACGTGGATGAGCACACGCTCCCCACCCGTCATGCGGGCAGTGGCCCTTGTCTACCCATGACGTATGGATTGGGCCACGACCACGAACATGAGCACGGGCCGGACTGCTCTCACCAATCGATTCCTCACGGTTCCCACATTGATAACATCGTCGGCGGCGCACTGCACCACTGGCACGGCGACCACTGCGATGACCACGGCCCGGTGCCGCGCTAGGCACCGATTTGGCCGGTGTGATACTGGGGCAAGGGGACGCGCCTGACCGGTAGGGCCGCCGATCGTCGGCCAGCAAATCACCACCGGCCCAGGACGCACTGGGCATACGGCCGACCAAGTTGTCGGGGTGGTTTGGCCACATTTGGGGACTCGCCGGTTTGGGGCCAATGGCACCAGGGCCATTTGGGCGGGACCGGTTGGCGTAAGCCTGCGGGTGCTCCCATGATAGCCGCCGAGGTGCAAGCATGGGCCATCCAGCAATCGAAAAATTCCGCCATGACCACGACACGGTCTTAGAGCAATGCGCGCTGATCGAGAGTCAATTGAGAACCAAACAGGCCAAGGCGGCGCTAGAGAAACTAGCGGCTGACGTGCTGGATTTCGAGTCGGACGTACTCGGCCCCCACCTGGAGAAGGAGCAGCACTCCTTGTTGGCCGTGATCGGCAAGAGCCAAGGCCCCGACTCCGCCCTGCTAGGCCAGGCCGAGCAGCGGCTACGGGATGTGCAGAATGAATTCATTGGGTTGCGGCGCGCCATTGAGGGGGGTGGCGACTTGCGCAAAGCGATCACCCGAATCGCGGAGTGTCTGCGTGAGTATGCAGCCTACGAACAAAAGAAGGTCCTGCGATGGGCCGAGAAGAACTTGAGTCCCCACCTGCTGGACGAGGTGGACAATCGCCTGGCTGCCATGGAGCGCCCCGTCGCGCTGACGGAACGTGGACCGGCCGAGGGCGCCCCGCGCCGGGCCTCCCGCCCTAGCCGGCCCCGTCGAAAGTAGCTGATCAACCAGCGCTGCCCGGCCATGCATGGCGGGCTCGTCTGTGGTTCTTCGTGTCCCTCTAGCGGTGGTGCCGTCGCGCTCTGCGCGCCCAGGCCACCGCCACGAGCGAGATGGCCGCGAGTGCCAGTGGCTGCGGCACGGCGCTGGTCTGGGCAACCTCGCACGACCAACCGTCGATCGGGCGAGCGCCCCCGTTGCGCTCGAATTCCACGTTCTCGCAGACCGTTGCTGCGACAGCTAAGCCGCGGACGAAGGGCCACTGCACGGCGACCGTTCTGGTGATGACCAGGCCACCACCGTCTGCGAGTTGAAGCTCTTGGACGACGGGAGCATCCGCCTTGCCGAAACCTTCCACCGTGTGGCCGTCTGGCCCTGTTACGCTGAGGCTGAGGTTGCCTTGGGCGGCCCATCCCGACGCCGTGGCCGTGTGCAGCAACTGGACGGTCTGGTCATCCAGCAGTTCGATCTGTAAGCCGAACGTGATCTCTGGCGCGGGCCATGGTGCCGGGTCGCCGGGCTGGGCCCAAGCCCCTGCATCAGGTGTTGACCAACCTCGCAGGCAGCACCAGCCCGTGGGCCCGGTCAGTGCCGCGTCCCATGGACCCTCGTTTCGAATCTGTAGCTGCCAGGACAGGCTTTGCCGGTCGCCTGGGCCTCCTTGCAGTTGCCTGGCGCCCTCTAGGACATCGATGCCCGCCGATGCCTCCAACGCCAATTGCTGATCGACTGGGGAATGGAACAAGACCTCGGCAACGAGTTCCACAGTCTGGCCGACCAACGGTTCGCCCCGCAAGTGCACGGTGGCCTCCCACGGGGGCAGGGGGTCTGTCGCCGGGACTGGAGGCGTCAGGGCAAGCAACGCAAACAGCGCGAGCAAGGACACAAGCAGAAACCGCACAGCCCCACCACAGGATCGGGGCTCATGACGGTTGCCCGCCCCGGCGCCCGCCGCCTGCCGCCGTCCGTCCGCTGCCTTCGATCACACCTATGAACAGGGGCGATGTGGGCGCGGCGTGGCCCTCCACCTCATCGGCCTCGGCTTGCACGACGTAACCGACGTGACCGTCAAGGGACTCGAGCGGATTCGCGCCTGCGACGCCGTCTACGCCGAATTCTACACGGCTCGCCTGACCGGCACCACCCATGAAGAGCTGGAGGCGTTTCTTCAGGTATCCGTGAACGTGCTTGATCGCGAAGGGGTCGAACGCGGCGGCCGCGACCTCGTGGAGCAAGCCAAAACCCAGCAGGTGGCGCTGCTGACCGCCGGCGACCCCTTGACGGCCACGACCCACACCGACCTGATGGTGCGCGCCCACGACGAAGGCGTCGCCTTGCACATCGTCCACGCGCCCAGTATCTACAGTGCCGCGCCCGGCCTCTTGGGCCTCCAACATTACAAGTTCGGCCGAACGACCACCTTGGTGCGCCCCGAGGAAAACTGGGTGCCCACCAGTCCCTTCGACGCGGTCGCGGAGAACCACGAACTCGGCCTCCACACGCTGGTGCTTCTGGATATCAAGGCGGACGAGGACTACTTCATGACCGCCAACGAGGGATTGGAGGTGCTGCTGCGCCTGGCCCAGGCCACCGGCAACGATTGGTTTGGCCCGGCGACCCAGGTGGGCGCCGTCGCCCGTGCCGGCAGCCACGACGTCATCGCTGCCACCGGAACCGTCGCCGAGCTGCGGGCGCACGACTTCGGCGCCCCCCTCCACTGCCTGGTCGTGCCCGGCGCCCTGCAAGTGGTGGAACAGGAGGCCTGGAGTCGGCTTGCCGTTCAAACGAGCTAGTCACTCCGCTTAACTGCCCGCGCCCAATGGCCTGGCGTGCGCCAAGCTGCATGGATTGCCATTGCTCTGTTCGCCCTGGCCGTGGCCTTCAGCATCCTGGGCCGTATCCTGGACGCCGAGCCCCTGCTCGTGCTGGGTGGTTTGGGGCTGCTGGCCTCAATTGCAGCAGGGGTGGTGGCCATTCCAGCCGTGCAGGGGCTCCGGGATCGCGTGGTTCCCATGCCTGATCTGTTCCCCAAACTTGGCGGCCAGAGGTGGTGCACCTCCTGCGGGCACCCGGCACCCCGTGATGCACCATGTGGCCAATGCACGGCTCCAGCACCCCGTGCCGTGCGTGCGCGCGGTCACCGGCTAAACGCCCGTGATAACCGATAGCAAGCGTTATCCGCTTTGCAAGCGATTTGAAGGCGGGGATGGTCGCACAAAATGGCGTTGGCCAGAAGTGACCAACGGCGAAACCACCTGATCACCCGCGGCAACGTGGACGGCATCGTCGCCGCCGCCGTATGCCTGTCAAGGGAGCCTGACACCCGGGTCTCCTTCGTCGCCAGTGGCGACTTGGCGGTTGACGTGCTGCGAAAGGACATCGGCAGCCGCCAATTCCAATTGGTGGATCTGGGCCTGACTCCCCGACTCATCAAGACCCTCAACGACAAGGGCAAGATGCGCCAACGCATCACCTACATTGACCACCACCAGCAAAGCTTCGACCATTGGCGCGAACTGGGCCCCCACGTCCAGGGTCTCGTGCGACAAGGCGTAAGCGCTGCCGCCGTGGCCTGTGAATACTGGGGCGCCGGAGCCGAGCATCGAAACCTGATTGCGGTGGCCGACGCGGTTGAGTACTGTCCCACCCCGCTCTTGGCGGAGGTCTGCCACGAAGTGGGTGCCCGCCGCATGGAAGAAGAAGCCCGCATGCTAGACTTTGCATGGCGCTTCCAAGTGGAAGACGACCGCTTCCGGTTGGCGGCGGCCCGCCGGCTGGCCGAGGGCGCCTGGCCAAGCGACGTGCCGGAAATCCGTAGCCGCTACCTGAGCATCGTCAATGAAGGCCGATGGGAACGCGCCTTGTCCAGGGTTCGTGACCGAGTGGAACTGCGCCACAACGTGGCACTTCTGAGCTTCGGGCGGCACAGGCCCAGCCTGTTGGGCTTTGGCAGTCGTGCCTTGACAGAGGTGGCCCGCCAACTGGGTGCGCGCATGGCTGTCCTGCTCAATCGCCGCAAGCAACTCAGCAGCCTGAGCCTTCGCAACACCAGTGCCGTGCAACGCCCCGGCGACCCCCACCTGGGCCTGTTCGTCGAGGCCTTCACCCAGGAACACGGAATCGTCGGCGGCGGCCACGCCACGTCCGCTGGTGCCAAGATTCCGAGCCGCTCCGTGCCGGCCTTCCTCCACGACTTGTACCGCGTCGCGTGAGCGGCCGCCTTGCGCAACCTTTCACGTTGCAAGTCCATCGCCACGCGTGCAGACAAGGCCGTTTGGCCCCACGGGGCGGGACCTTCCGCTCATCGGACAGGGCACCTGGAAGCTCCGCGATTTTGACGGTGCCGTGGCGGCGCTCCGGCTAGGTTTGGATCTGGGCCTCAGTCATATTGACACCGCTGAGGTGTACAAGGGCGCCGAATTGGCGATACGTGAGGCCGTCGCCGACCGCCGTGATGAGGTGTTTCTGGTCAGCAAGGTGATGCCCAGAAACGCGACGCGGCGCGGCACGCGATTGGCTTGCGAGGCCAGCCTGGCGCGCCTCAACACCGATTATCTGGACGCGTACCTGCTGCACTGGCCCGGGCCCGTGCCTCTGGCCGAGACCATGGCGGCCATGGCCCGGCTGGTAGATGACGGGCTGATTCGGGCCGTCGGCGTGAGCAACTTTGACGTGCCGCTGCTGGAAAAGGCCCAGGACGCCTTGGGCGGCGTGCCCCTTGCGTGCAACCAGGTCCTGTATCACCCGGAGGCAAGGGATATCGAAGTAGACTTGATTCCGTATTGCAGGCAGCGAGGCATCGCTGTCGTCGGCTACTCGCCGTTTGGCTCAGGAATGTTTCCCGGCGGCGCGGAAGGCTACGCCGTGTTCAACGAGATCGGTGAGCGCCATGGCTTGACGGCGCATCAGGCGGTGTTGAATTTCCTGGCCCGGGATGGCGTGTTCCAGATCCCCAAGGCGGAACGCACCGGCCACGTTCGCGAAAACGCAGCCGCTCTTGAAGCGCCCTTGGATGCGGCGGCACTTTCGACCATCAACGATGCGTTTCCAGTGCCCCGCTCGCCACGAGGCATTCCGACGCTGTAATCAGAGCGTCCAGCGGCCCACGCGACCCGGCTGGTGGCGCCATCGCCACACCCAGACCAGGCTTAGGATCAGGTTGATTGGCGGAAGCGGCGCCAAAGCCAGGTAGATCCACCAGCCCGTGCGTCCCTGGCGCTTGGCCTCGATGGCCACGAAAACTGCCGCTGCGACCAGGGGCAGTAGCAGGTTTCCCACCATGGCCACATAGATCCGCGTCCGGTAGGCAGGATCAACGATACTGGCAAACAAGGCCAGCGTGGCCACCGTGGCTACGGCGAGCACGGCAAACAAGCCCAGGATGAAGCGGTCCCCCCGCGGCGCTGTCGGCTCGTGCATACACCGTGGACTCCCCCCTTCTGAAAAGCTGTTGGGTGACACGAATCGAGGTGCCTTTCGGGGGTCCGGCAAGCAGGCGCAAACCATGGAGGTTCAACCTACTGCCCAAACCGTGGCATTACTCGTACCATGGGGGCGCTCTGATCCGCATGGCCCGCCACAACGCCGCCCGCCGTGTCGGGGGCCACAGGACGGCTTGCCGGGGCCCCCCGGAAACCCGGGGCAGTTGCTTGCAGCACGACGAGCTCCGCTGCAGTATGGAGGCACCGAGATGACTCGTGGAGTCCAGGGGCACCGGAAGAAGCGGCTCGACGGTCACCGCAGAGCCATGGCTTGGGCGATGGAGTACCAGGAGCGCCAGGCTCGCCGCGCTGAAGTGCGAACAGCGCGCCTGGAAGCGGAGAACGCGCTCCTGGACCAGACCAACGGCCAGTCTGCGCACGCGGGCGCAGCCAGTGCCGAGCCCGGCGAGTCCCGAGGATCGAGTGCTGGCCCACGCTCAGGAGTGAACTAGAACAAAAGGAAGGGTCAATGGAGAAGGGAACGAACGGTCGTCGTGGTTGAACTTCGCCTGGCCGCTAGAAGCGGTCGTCGAATTCGCCGGCGGCGATGTCCTTCATCATTTGGCGGGCGTCGCGGCCTTCGACCTTGATGCCCATGCTGACGCAGGTGCCAACGATCTCCTTGGTCTTGGCCTTCAGGTCGGCACCAAGCAGGTCGTCGTTCTTCATGCGGGCCACCGTCATCGCGTCCTCGATCTTGATGTCGGCCACGAAGTCGGTCTTGGCGTTGCCGGATCCGCTCTTGACGCCGGCCTTCTCCTTGATCAGTTCGCTGGCAGGGGGCGTGCCGACGCTGATGGTGAAGTCCTTCTTGTCGCCAATGACGATCTTGATGGGCACCTTCATGCCCTTGAAGTCAGCCGTCTTCTCGTTGATGGCTGCGATCACTTGGCCGATGTTGAGGCCGGTGGGGCCCAGGGCAGGGCCCAGGGGCGGTCCGGCGCTTGCTTTGCCACCGTCAACGATGGCTTCTACAGTCTGTGGCATGGTTGTTGCTCCTACCCGTCTTCCGCCACGGTCAAGCCGGGCGGTCCCACGTTAAGCGTCGCGGCTGCGGCGCCAGGGATGGAGGGCAAAACGCGCGACGAGGGGGTTGTATATGAAGGGCGTGGCGGCCGCGACTTCTGTTGTGGGGGTCGGGTGGGGCAGGTTCGAACCTGGCGTCGTGCCAGTGCCCGGGCTCGGCGGCGCTTGCGGCGGGCTCCCGAACTGGTCCGCCTCCTCGCCATCGGCGCAGCGACCCACCGAACATGTTCCGCTTGCATGTCCATGTGCAGGAAAACCTACATACCGGCAGGATCGGAATCAGTAGCGTGGCGTCCATCACGGCTTCCCTTCGCCCCTACTTCCTCCACCGGCAAATGATCCCCAAATGGCTGGCACCCCTGGCCTTGGGCGCCTTGGTCGCCGTCTACACGCCGCCTGCGTGGTGGGTGCTCACGCTGGTTGGCGCACTGCTGTTCTTCCCCGGGGAGTACATCGTTCACCGGTTCCAGCTGCATGTGCTGCACGACAAGAAATGGAACGTGACCGCCCACAGCCACATCGCCCACCACGAAGCGCCCGACGACCTGGAGCACATCTTCCACCCGCTGGGCGCCACGTTCGGGGCCCTGGGTCTGTACATCGTGGCCGTCGCCCTGATCTTCTGGTCCGTGCCCGCAGGCCTCGCCTTTGGGCTGGGCAGCAGCATCTCCATGATCCTGTACGAGTACGCCCACTTCTCCGCCCACCGCATCGGGGTCCAGCCCGCCACGCCGTGGATGAAGTACCTCAAGAAATACCACCTGTGGCACCACTTCAAGAACGAGCACTACTGGTTCGGCGTCACCAGCCCCTTCGTGGACGTGCTCTTTGGCACCTTCAAGGACCCCAAAACGGTCGAGAAGAGTCCCACCGTGCGAACCGTGGTGCCCAACCCTGACCATGTGCGGCTGCTGGCGGAACAGGACGCCTAAGCCCGCGCCCGAAGGGCTTGTGTGCAAGCGTTGAATCCAGGTCCGTGCACGATCGCTTGCTCCGGCACTTGCCGACGGCCATCGACCACTGGGAGCAACACGATCCAGTCTTGGCCCGGCTTGCCCGCGACCACCCGCCGGAGCCCATTCCAGAACAAGTCAGCGACCCGTTCGTCAGTCTGGTCTCCTCGATTGCCAACCAACAAGTCAGCCTCGCCGCTGGCCGCACCATTTTTGGCAGGGTTGAGGCCGCTGTCGGCGAACTCGCGCCGCAATCGGTTGTGGCCGCCGGCGAAGAAAAACTGCGCCAGGCGGGGCTAAGCCGCGCCAAGGTGGCGTCGGTGCTGGATCTGGCAACCCGTTGCCTCGAAGGACGCCTGGAACTCGATGCGCTTGACACCATGACGGATGAAGCCGTTCAAGCGCAACTGGTCGCTGTGCGCGGAATCGGCGTCTGGACCGCCAAGATGTTTCTGATGTTCCATCTCCAGCGCCCAGACATCTGCGCTCCCGAGGACCTGGGGTTGCGAATCGCGGCCGGCCACTTCTACAACGCCGCCGACCAGGGTGCTACCGTCCTGCGGCAGCAGGCGCCGTTCTGGTCGCCCCACAACACGCTCGCATCGCGGGTGCTGTGGAGCGCTCGCCGCGCCGTCAACGACAAGTAGCCCGGCCGGCAATCGGTTGCAGGAACAATTTGGCTCGTGGCTTCCGGCCCTTGCTTCCGCCAAGCCAATCAAGCTTCGTACGGATCGGGCAACCGGAACCCTGCATCGTCCCAGAGCATTAGGTAATTGAATTGATCCATGTTCCAGCGCTGG
>JBFJVP010000116.1:0-8300 GCA_041624075.1 Thermoplasmatota archaeon
ACGCCTTGATGGGCGCCGTGCGCTGCTGACGGGTGCCACGAGCGGCTTGGGTAGGGCCATCGCCCTGCGCCTGGCGCGCGACGGAGCAAGCGTCGCCCTGAATGGGCGTGACCTGTCCAAGTTGGAGGCCCTGGCCCAGCAGATCGCCGCCGTCGGCGGCCACGCCGCCGTGGTGCCGGGCGATGTGTCGGACGAACAGGACGTGGCCCGATTCGTGGAAGCCGCCGGCCAAGCATTGGATGGAATTGACATCCTGGTCGGCTGCGCCGGCGCCGTCAGCCGCGGTCCCGTGTACAAGCTGAGCCTGGAGGCATGGGAGAGCCAAATTGGCGTGGACCTGCGGGGTGCGTTTCTGACCAGCCGCGCCGTCATACCCTATCTGGCTGCCGGACAATGGGGTCGGATCGTCCACGTGGGGGCTGCCTACGAGTACCGACCCGCAGCCCACACCGCCAGCTACAGCGTGGCCAAGAGCGGCGTTCACCAGCTCGTTCGCACCCTCGCCCAGGAGGTGCCGCAGTTTGGGGCCATCACAGCCAATGCTTTGGCGCCCGGCTGGATCGTCGGCCCCGGCCAGGACCCGCATGAACTTGGCCACGGCGAGGCCTTCGAGGCCTGGCGCCAGCGCCACCCCATGCATCGCGCAGGCAAGCCGGAGGAGGTTGCGGGCGCTGCCGCGTTTCTGTGCAGTGACGACGCCAGCTACGTGAATGGTCACGTGCTCGTGATCGACGGCGGCGGCTAGCGCCGGCCGCTGGCCCGGGGTGCTTCCATGCGCCCTCAGACGGTCGCCGTTGGGCCAGGCGCGAGGGCTTTCTCAAACGAAACCAGCGGTACGCCAAACAGATCCGGCGGCCCCGGCGCGGGGTGGAAGCCGAAGTCCAGGTACAGTTGCTGGGACGCCGTCAGGAACCGGGTTGTGCTTAGCCACAGGCAAGGCAAGCCCTCGGCGCGGGCGTAGCGCTCCACTTCCTCCAGCATCCGTCGGCCGAGTCCCTGGCGCCGGGCATCCGGGTGAACCCCCATGCCGCGGACGTACAAGCCACGCTGGTCTCGGCGCGCCGATACCGTTGCCAAGATCCGCGCCGGGCCCGACTCGTCGCTGACGGCCACCCAGACGGGTCCTTCGGTCATGCGCCCGGCGATCCGTTCCGGGTCCAGTACCGTGGCATCGTAGCAGCCGCTCGTGTAGAGGTGCTCAAACGGCCCGAACGCGGCCAGCATCAAGACGTGGATGGCTGGTGCGTCGCTGGGCGCAGCGCGGCGAATCACAAGCGCCAAGGAACCTCCCGGACAGCAGAGTCGACTTGTACGGCCACAGGAATGCCACCGTGCCGGGCCATTTGAGCGGCCCCGGCTGCCCGCCTGGAGACGCTTGGCGAGTGCGGTCGCTGCTTCTGCTGCCTGCCGTACCAGTCGCCTTGCAGGTGCTTGATGGTGCGGCATGAGGTGCACGAGGCGGCAACCAGAACAGATCCCAAGCGCCCAGGCCCTCTTCACCTCAGCTATCGATGGTGCGCCGTAGCGCCGTGGCGAGGCAGGGGTGCCCTCGCCCGCCCATCAGCCCTCCATCAAGGCCCTGAACTGCTCCAGCCGGTCGCCGTCGGTCTTCTCGAAGCGAGCCACCGCCTTTGCGTCGCCATCCACCCGCATCTGCAAGTTGCAGGAGCCGGTGCCGCCCTTCTTGGCTGCAAACGACACTTCGACGCCGTTACCCTTGGCCGTGAACGTGAGGCCCCTGCGGTCGTACGCGGTTACGGTCCAGTTGCGCCTTGCCAAGAGCCGCGATTCTTGCCACGAAAACCCCGGCCCGAAAGCGCCTTCTCCTTCCTGAACGCGCCACTTGGTAAACTCCTCCACAATCGTCGGATCGCAGAGAAACTGAAACACTGGCTTTGGGGGCATGCGAATCGTGACTTGGCGCTTGAAGGACATGCGCCCGGCGTTGCAGGGCCCCGTCAAAAGCCTGGGGGTGGCCTGGACGCCTGTTGGCCATCACCAAAACAGCCAAGCCAACGCCGTCACCGAGGCAATTCCGACCAGGCTTGCCAGCGCCCCGGCGCGGACCATTTGCACCACGCTCACGTGGCCTGTGCCATACGCCATGGCATTAGGCGGCGTACCCACCGGGACCAGGAAGTCGAGCGACAATGCCACGGCAGCCAGCATCGTCATCGCTTGCAACGGCACATTCCAGGTCGTTGCCAACTGGATGACGATGGGGATCATGATCACGGCGGCTGCCGTGTTGCTGGCAAACAGGGTCATGATGACCGATGCCGTGGCGACGGCTGCAAAGGCCAGCAAGCCACCCCGATCGCCGACAACGCGCTCGATGCTCTGGGCAAACACCCCATCCAGACCGGTCGCCGTCACGGCGTCACCCAGTGCCAAGCCCCCGCCGATGAGCAGGAGCGTTGGCCACCCGGCCTTGCCAATGTCCGACTCCTCCAGCACGCGCAACACAAAGAGCAACACGATGGGAACCACGGCCACTACACTGGCCGGTACGCCGTGGAAGTCGGTGGTCAGCCAAAGCCCAACGGTCAACACAAACGTGGCCAGCACCAGCTTCTGGGGCGGCGTGAGATGCGCGGGGGCCACTGGTGTCTCCAGAGCTTCGCGGCCGATGGGATAGACGCGCAGCAAGATCACCCAGAGCGCCAGCACCATGAAGATCGCCAATGGCAGCGCGCGTGCCATCCACCCCAGAAACGATATCGGTGCGCCGGCCTCGGCCAGGAAGCGTAGGGCGATGGGGTTGGCCGTGGTTCCAATGGGGGTCGCGATGCCGCCCACGTTGGCGGAAAACGCCACCCCCAACACCAGGTTCCGAGCCAGGTTGCCCTGGCCGCCGGGGTTCGCGGTGACGATGCCAAGGGCAATGGGCAACATGATCGCCGTCGACGCGGTGTTGGAGATCCACATGCTAAACGCCGCCGTGGTGCTCATCATGGCTAACAGGACCATTGCGGGGCGGTTGCCGGCCCGGCGCATCACCCACGCGGCCAGTGTTTGATCCAATCCGTGCTTGCTCAGCCCCAAGCCCAGGAAGAAGCCTCCAAGCAGCAGCACGATGACAGGGTCGAAGTACGCGGCAAACACATCCGCCGGCTCTTGGCCCGCCAGGAGAATCAACAGCAGCGACGCGCCCATGGCCGTGATCGCCAACGGAAGTGTCTCGCTGACCCAGAGGACCATGGAGAAGGCCACGATGGCCAGAACGATTCGGGCATCTCCACCCACGGGTGCCAGCAGGCTCACGCCCGCCGCCGCCAGGGCTCCGAGAAACCAGATTGCACCGCGCATTGACGCAAGCCCATCCACGCCCGGTGCATACGTCTGTTGTCAGTGGCCACCCGAACGGGTCAGTCGAGCCAGCATCCGACGGGGGCTAGCTACCGCGAACCAGGTCGTCCAGTGGCAGGAGTGTCATCTCCAGCCACCGGTCGGGGCCCACCTGGAAGCTGTTGCCCCACAGGGCCGGCAAGCCGAATGGGACGTGGCTTGCAAAGTCGCCACTGTAGCGCACCGCTCCGCCCGCAACGAAGGCTCGATCGTTCGGCCCGGAATCGTAATCCAGCGCGCCCACCACGGCCCGGTCGTCAAGGAAGAAGGCCCTTAGGGCGTACTGGCTGGTGCCGCCGATCGCTTCGCTTTCGGGCGCTGTGGAGGCTATCAGTTGGAGCCCCCAGCCGTCGCCTTCGACGGTGGCCAGCCTCGGCCCCCGATGTTCCCGGTCGTACGGCCGTTCGATGTTGACGGCGGCCGGCCCGACGGGGAGCCCATTGCTTTGGAGGGCTGCTCTCACAGCGTCGTTGTCCACCTGGAGGCTGTAGGCGACGACGTACGAAGTCCGGTTGGCTCGCTGATACTCGGGGCTGGGCTTGACAAACGCACCCACCCACACGAGGGTCGTTGGTCCAAGCCGTTGACCATCCACCAGGGTATCCTGGCAGGCCTTGATGGCCGTCGCCAGGGCCCCCAGCCCCGTCTCGTCGTCGGCGCTCCAGCCGGGTGGCAGCTCGTCTGCCAGCAGTGCCGTTGGGAAGGAGCCAGAGTTGACGCCAAACTCGTCGCATTCGACGAACCGGATTCTCGGCAAATCACTGGTCGTCGTTTGGTTGCCCTCCGGCAGCCCCTGGTCGGCGGTGCCGTCGCCGGGGTCGGTGGTGTTGCCCGCCGGTTCCGGTACTTCGAGGGCGGGACGCGTGAAGACCGCGTCTAGCGTGTAGATGTCCTGGGTGGTCACGATGAGGGCCGCGACCAGCAACTCGTAGTAGCCCGGCTCCAGTTCGATCGCGATCTCCTCCAGTGCCGGTCCGCCGTTGACGGGGTGGGCGGGAACGTTGTTGATGCTGGAGGCGATGGCGTCGCCCGATTCATTGAGCAAATGCAAGTCCAAGTCGTTCTTGTCGTCGGTCCACGTCAACCGCGCGGCCAAGACCACGGTCGTGTTCACCTGGACTTCGTAATGGATGCAGTGGTCGTCGGAATTGCAGCGAGGAATCGGGGGGCCCACATTGATGTAGCCTGGGTCTGCGTGCCGCGCAACCGGCCGGCTGTCCTGGATGTCTGCGGGCAAGGGGGGCAGCTGCGCGGCCGGTTCTGGCGTGAACGCAACGGCCGGCTCGGAGCTTTGGCTTGTGCATCCGGCAAGCAGTGCGCCAAGAATCAATGCAACTGCAAGGGCCGCGCGCGGCAATGACACGGTGTTGGAGGTGAACCAATCGGTCATGGCTTTTTCCGTGCCCGTGCCGCCTGCTTCACGCCGGCCGGTGGACCCCTTGCGCTCCGAACAGCCTATATTCCTGCGGCTCGGCTGATGCCGCGTGGATCGTGCCTGGGTGGTGAGCTTGCTGCTGGTTCTGGTCGTCACACCTGCGGGAGCAGAGTGGACCCAGTTGCGCGCCGAAGGCGAGCGCACCGGCGCGGCCGGGCTCGCGGCCACGCCCTGGGATGTGATTGGCCAGGGGCAACTTCCCGCGCCCGAATACCCGTGGGCCTTCACCACCTCCCCGGGCCTGGTCGCCGTGGGGGAAGCCCACATGGGCGTGCTCTGGTCGGTCGCCGACCGCGTGTCCTGCATCCTCGTTACCGTCGAAATACCCGCTGCCAGCCGTTGGAACGTGGAGCAGCAGACCTTGGAGCACTGCCGCAACGGCCACCTGATTGGCTACCACGCCCCCGACAACCTGCTGATCCTCTGCTCCGAAGGCCCAGCCGAGGCGCCGATCCTGCAAGCCCGCAACGCCTCCACCGGGCAACTGGTGTGGAGTGCGAGCCCTGGCAGCTTCCCTGGCATCCACACGGCGGAATCCTGGACGTGCCGCGGCGGCGCACTGGACGAGGATGGCCCAAGCGTGGTCGTCGCGTACGCCGGGTGGTCCAACGGTCGCCCCACGGAAGCGGTGGCCGCCAGGCACCTGGTCACGACTGGTGGGCCCCGTGACATCGTGGCGTTGCCGGCCAAGCAGTTCATGGCAAACCAATTGGGCTTGGCGGCAGCCGAACCGGGGCTGGTTGAAGACACGTTTCCTGCCGAGGTGGTTGGCACGTTCCACCCGCTGGCTGTCACCCTGGTGCAAGGAGGCTTCGTGGTCACGGGGCACTACTGCAATTCCACGTGCACGGACCCGGAGACACCCGACAGCAACCCGGTCGTCGAGGGGGCCCTTGTGGCTGCAGCCGCCTGGGTAGGCCCCGACGGCACTCTGGCAGGCACCGCCCTGGCGCAACCCCTGGAGCCCGCAGGTGTGCGTAGCGCGGCCGGCTCCCGCTGGAGTGCCTCCGCGTTTGGCGAATCGCACCTGCTCATGGGCGCCAACGTTCTCACCATCGACCCCGCCAGTGCCGAGCCCATCCGTCAAAGCCCCTCGCCCATGCGTGAAAACACGGCCGGCCAAGTCACGCTGGCAGCGCCGTTGGCAGTGGACAACCTGCTCATTCTACCCGGCTACCGACGCGTGGCCGCCATGGATCTCAATGGCGACGCAGCCTGGACCCGCCCGTGGGGCCTAGACCAACAGGGCGTGGCCGTCGAAGACATCCTGGTCACGGCGGCCGGCCGACTCTGGGTCCTGGCATCCTACCCCGCCGGTGACACCCGTGCCTTGATGGCCAGTCAACTGGATGCCCAGACCGGGCGGGAAATTCAGCGGCTGCCCCTGCATGCCTACGGCGGAATCCAGGCCAACCCCACCCGGATGGCCAAATGGGTGCCCCTCAACGAAACTGCCCTGCTGGCCGTGGACGACGTGGGCTCCGTGTCATTCGTGGCCGCAACGCTACAGCCCCAGCACCTTCAGGTGAGCCAGCGCTATCCGCAACCGGGCGACGAAGTGCACGCCACGGTACCCGGTATGGCCAACGCCACGCGACTGCTGGTCAACTGGGGTGACGGCTCCCTGCAGGAGTTCGCGCCAGCCAGTCGCATCGGTCACCGGTACGAGGACGCCGGCGCGCGCCAGATCGTCCTGACGCGCGTGCTTGCCGACGGCACCACCCAGACCCATACCACCTTGGTTGACGTGGGCGGAACGCCGCCCCCGCGGCTCAGCTTCATCCAGGAGGCTTTCGCCCCGGAGAACCAGGACATGACGTGGGGCGTCATCGGTATCGCCATCGCCCTGGGCGGCACGGCGCTGGCCGTCGTGCGCAACCAGCGCCGTCGCTCCACCTTGGGCCGCCACCTGCGCGCGTTGGAGGCCATCCGGGCAGGCAATCAAGATAGTCCCCTGGCAGGAATGGATGACCTGGACGCCTACGAGCGCACCATGGAGCAGCACCTTTCCAGTGGGCGCCTGGATGACGCCCAATTCCATGCCCTGGAACTACGCGCCACGCGCCTGCAACGGGCGTTCCGGCGCAGCTTCCTGGCGCCCTTCCATGGCCGGCTGGACCCCCGGTTCGAGCGGCTGGTGGAGGCAGCCCTGGAGGATGGTGTGGTCAGCGATTCGGAGCATGCCTTGTTGCTGGATGCCATTGCTCAGCAGAAGGATCTGGGCGACGAAGACCGTCAGAAGCTGGCACGCTTGGTGGATGCCCGTCACCGGCCGGCCACGAAGCAGCCGACTGCCCGTTCCTGAGGGCCCGTCGCTGGGCAAGGGCACCACGGGCCAGGGGAGCAAGGCGGTCAAAAGGCGGCCGACAACGCGTCGGACGACAGCGGCTGCGTCCTACTGGGGCACTTCGTTGTCGATCCAGCCCCGAATGGAGGCCTTGGAGACGGTGCTGAAGTTGGGCATCATGCCGGGCGTGTAGCCCTGGATCATGAGGGAGGCCATGTGCTGCTCGGCGTGGTTGCCGTAATGGTGGTGGGCGCTGAAGATGTGGCCCAGCTCGTGCGCCAGCGCCGTCATGTGGAAGATGCTGCTGTCTTCCTCCCAGTTGAGCGGCGTGAACGTGTAAGCGATGTCCGCGTGGCCGGCGCCGCCGATGCAGTTGGCCATGGCGTAGGTGGACTCGCGCCCCGTCACCAGGTGCACCACGTCGCGCTGGTCGTCGCGCTGGTTCCAGTAGTCGGCCAGTACGCCCAGTGGCGGCTCGTCGTCGGGGCTGGGGAAGTACCCTGCCTCCGTGTGCTGGTGGAGTCCAGCCACGCGGAAGCGCACGTTCACGTCATTGGCGTAGATGGCATCCACCTCGTGGATCATGGCCACCAGGATTGGGAACGTGTGGTCGCCTAGGCGCTCAGCCGCCTCGGCGTCGGCGTCCATGATGAGGTCAACGTACCGAGGCTCGCCACCCATGGCAACGGGGCTCAGGCCCTGGGCTGCGTACGGTGGTACTGCTTCGAGGCAGTCGCGTCCGTAGACCACGCCGGGGCCGTCGAAGCGGGTCGGCAACTCGACGGGAGTGCCGGCCGTGGCAGCGGGAACGTTGCTTTCCAAGCCGACGCGGATGACGTGGTAGGAGTAGTGCGTCGCCAGGCCGCGCGTCACGCCCGGGGCGCCGTCGCTGCTCGGTAAAACGAGGCCGCGAATCCAGTCATCCGTGGCCGCCACACGGACCAGCCGGCTGGGATCACCCTCAACGTGGCCCTCGTACAGGTCAATGTCGGGCAGCGCCGCTGGCTCGTCGTCGATGCGGGCCCAGGTAAGGTTGGTCAGGAGTTGCGACGGCTGTAGGACGAACACCTCGTCTTGGGGTGGGCGCGTGCCGGGCGCCAATCCGGAAAGGTCCCAGACCGCACGCATCGGCAGTGTCACTGATTGGCCGGCGCTGACGTTGACGGCCAGCATGGCCCGCAGATCGGGGATACGGGTGTCTCCACCTGGCAGTACGGCGGCCTGTGTTGC
>JBFJVP010000117.1:0-8263 GCA_041624075.1 Thermoplasmatota archaeon
GTCGTCAAGGACGCTGCGGCCGACGACGCGCACACGCACTACGAGTGGCAGGTAGCCAGCTTCGACGGCACGCTCATCGACATCTCTGTACACAAGCCCGGCGCAGCCAGCGCCGCCCACCCGGTGCCGGTGGTGCTGCACAGTCACGGCTGGGGCGGCTCCAAGAGCAGCGGCGAGTTCACCGAGTGGCTAGATGATGGCATGGGCATCGTCACCATCAGCCAGCGCGGCTTTGGCGCCAGTGGCGGCAAGGCTACCGTCCAGGACCCGGAGATTGAGGCGCAGGACATCAAGGCAGTCATCGACTACGTGGCCAGCCTCTCCTGGGTAGCCCGCGACGGCCCCAACGACCCGGTGCTGGGGGGCATCGGTGCCAGCTATGGCGGCGCCTTCCAGCTTGTGACGGCCCTGACGGAGATTCGCGAATCGGGCGCGACCCGCTTCAACGCTTTGGCGCCCGAGATCGCGTGGTTCGACCTGGTGGAAAGCCTGGCCCCCGGCGGCGTGGTCCGCAGCGTCTGGGTGGACGCCCTGTACGCGGCCGGCTTTGCCTCCGTGGAGGACTACATCCACGAGGCCTACGCCTACACGGTGGCCACCGGGCAACTGCCCGACGGCAGCGTTCCAGGCACATTCAACCTGGCCAGCGAGTTCCACGAACATGGGCCCATCGCCTTCGTGGAGGACGGATACCTATTGGACATCCCAGTCCTGATCCGGCAGGGCACCACGGACAACCTGTTCAACCTGAACCAGGCGTGGCACAACTTCGAGCAGACGCTGGCGCCCGCAGCGCGCGCCCAGAGCGTGTTCATCGCGTACAACGGCGGCCACGCCTTGCCCAGCGTCTTCCCGTGGGGCGTGGGCGACAGCCTTGCCGGGGAGAGCGACCCGTGCAGCGACCGCCACGGCGGATGGAGCGAACTCCAGCGCGCCTGGTACCGCGCCCAACTGCTCGGCCACAGCGCCGACGTGCCGGCGCCGGGCTACCACCTGGCCACCGTCGACGGCGCCCAGTGCATCGACGTGACCAGCATGGACGGCAACACCGCTGTCAGTCCGCCCCTGGGCCTCAGTGGCAGCTTGAGCCTAGCCGGCAACGCCGTTCACGTCCCAGTGGCCGAGGGACCCCTCACCATCGCAGGTCTTCCCGAGTTGGCCGCCACCCTGACCACCGCCGGGCTGGACGCCCGCGCGTTCCTCGGCCTGTCGGTTGGCGCGACGCCTGCCGATGCCCGCGTGGTCGCCAACAACTGGCAACCCATCCGCAGCCTGCTGCCCGCCCTCGGCGAGTCGATCACCACGGAGCTCCCCGGCATCATCATCGACGTTCCCGCCGGCCAAACCGTGTACCTGACGGTGGCGCCCTTCGTCGACCAGTTCGCCCACCACGGCAGCCGGACGCCGGGAGCCGTCGTGCTGGAAGACGTCGTCGTGGAACTGCCCCTGGCCAACTAGCGCTAACCGGTGCGCAGGCTCACCACGTACGCTTGGCCCTCGAAGGCCACCGTGTACGACGCCTCGTGGCTGGCATCCAGCCGGCGCAGGTAACCCAAGGACTCATCGATCGCCCCCGTGCCTGTCACCGCAGCCTCGCCCTCGGACGCTGCCCGCCGCAGCGCGTCGGCGAGCTCTGGCGCCCAAGCCTCGACCGCCTCAGCATCCAACTCCAGATCTAGCGCCGCCTCGTCGCTGGCCTGCTCGACCGCCAGCCATACCCCCTGGGAACCAGACAGCGGTGGGGCCAGTACCACGACGATGAAGGCCGTGGCGGCACACGCCACCAGCGTCAGGACGACTCCAATGCCCAGCTTCGCCCCGGACCAGGCGCCACTCATGCCCCTCCATCGACTCGGTCCCACATCACCCTGTCTCTGGGGCCCAGGGCCTGCTCGCGGACATGGCGGCAAGCGCCCCTTGGCCGGCGCCAGCCATGGCCACCAGCGGCTGGTGTTGCGCCTCATGCGTCGCCGCGAGCGTCGGGCCAGGCACCGCCATGACGCCCCCGGCAGGTTGTGAGCGCGCCGCGCAGCCGGAGCAACTGGCATCGCGCCGCAGAAGAGACCGCAGCCCCCGAGGTGGTCGAAGATGTCGCCACCCACGCCAATCCACCGTACAAATTTGAGGCACAATATTCTATACTGAACCAATCCAAACGAATCCGTCGCCAGGCATCGCCCACGATTACGCCACCCGCCAAGAACCGGACCTGAAGATACAGGAAAAATCGTGCCCGCCCAACCGGGCGACAGGAGAGGGAACCCCATGACCGTAAAAATTGATGACCATTTCTTCAAGCACGGCAGCCTGAAGTATTTCCGTGGAAACGCCCACCTTCTCGAAATCGCAACCTACGGTGAAAAGAAAAACCCAATCGGACCCAAGGCCTACCTCGATCCACAAAACAAGGTACGCCGCGAGCACCTGGTCGACCGCGTCCGAATGGGCCACCCCGTCGCAATCAATTGGTCACAAACGACTCAGCGCGACGTCGAAGCCAACGGCCCCATCAAGGTCTTCGGCCTCGGCGTGGACACCGCCGCCACCTGGAATTACAACAAAGTGTCCAGCGCTGACCTGCGGCTACTCAACCTGTCCATTTCCGAAGGCCCCCTGACCCGCATGCTGAACCAAGACGCCAACGGTGCCCGCAACTACTTGTCTGACGAGGGCGCCGACGGCCGAATTGTTTCGGAAGTCTGGGTCGTCATGGAAGCGGAATTGGCGGAACATTTCGAAACATCGAAGTCCATTGAGGCGTCCGTGAGTGGACCCAACATTCGCGTCACCGCCAGCGGCGGCAAGCATGGCCAGCAAACGATCACGTTGTCCGCCGGCTCCACGTTTGCCTACAAGTTGCACAAAGTGAAGGACTGGAACCGGGGCCGGACCCGCATCGAAGACATGGAAGCAGACTACCACGGCATGGGATGACGCACCACCCCCAACGCAAACACTCCCACCGAAGCCGATCCCATCGCACAGCTATGGCCGGACAGCCCCACGCACCCGCCCATCAGGCAGGCGCATATGGATCGCGGGCGCGGGCGCGAGCGGGGCAGCAGGCGCCAGAAGGAGTTACCAAAGCTCTTGGCGACTTCGCCTGGCAGCTCGCCGCTGGGCTTCCAGGAACCGGTACACGCTGGCGTGCTCGGCGCCGTTGAGAAGCATGTCGCACGCCTGCTTGGCGTTGCCCAGGTTCTCCAAGTCCCCGATGAGGCCCACAGTATGCCCGTACACCGTCAACTGGCAACCCGTGTGCTCCTCGATGAGCTTGCGCGTCTTACCCTCGCTGCCAATGATCCGGGCGGTGACGCGACGAATGTGGTTCTTGTGCTTGCCCACGTAGTCGTGGATATCTAGCAATTCGAAGTAGGCGTCGTCGCTGAACAGACGCATGGCGCGCTGGGGGCTGAAGCCTCGCCCGATGGCCTTGACGATGTCCCGCATCTTCAGAACCATGAGGGGATCCACGCCCTCAACTTCGTCGTGGATCATGACTTCGTTGTCATCCGTATCCACGTCGAGCTTGAGACCACTGCGCTCCTCCAGCATTCTCCGGGTCTCGCCCTTGTGTCCAATCAGCACGCCGATGCGGTCGCGGGGAATTCGAACGTAGATCACGCAACCACCGCCGCCAAGTACGTCCTGAAACCGCTCGTGGCTCTCTGGTTTTGGATCATGGGTCCTCCATCTTCAGGTGGGACAACAGGTCCCGCTCATCCACCCGCAACCGGTTGCGCCGGAAGAACCGGACCAGGTTGCGTGCGTCGCGCTCAAGAAACTCGTGAGCCATGGGGTGGCTGGTCAGCACCGCCTGCCCCACATCGATAACTCGGGGACGGGCTCGTTTGGGGTCATCCGGGTACTCCACCAGGATGTTGTATTCGGAAAAGTCAGCATGCACCAGGCCGGCGTCGTTGTAGCTCACTGCGTAGTCGCGCAGCAATGCGTCCCAGAACGGTTGCGCCAGTTCATCCAGCCGGCCGATGTCGCGCAGCTGCGGCCAGGCGCCCTCCGCGATGCCGATGAATTCAGTGACGAGCACATTCTTCAGGACGTGGATGGGCTCCGGAACACTGACACCTGCCGCGTACATGCGACTCAGGTTTCGGTACTCCTTCTGCGCCCACGCATACACCAGGGCGCGCTTGTCCCCACTGACGCCTTGGAACCGCTCGTCGCCCTGGATGTACTTGAGTACATGCTTGAACGTGGAGGTGTTGATGCGGTAGATCTTCACCGCCACCAAACCGCCCGTGGGCGTCGTGCCGCGAAACACGTTGGCTTCCTTGCCAGTCGACAGTGGGAAATCGAGGCTCTTGAGCACGCCACTGGTGAGCAGCTTGTGCAGCGCCATCAGTGTTGGCGCGTCGAAGACCTCGCCCTCTGTTCGTCGGTCCACGCCGACGCGGCCAGCAATCTGTTCTCGTAGTCGGTCTGCCCGCCGAAAAGCCCACTCGTCATTGGAAGCGTAGATGTCGACATCGTCCGGATCGGTCACGTCCAGTTCGTCGTGATCGATCAGGTCTTCAACGTCGAGTAGGGGATCGGCGGCGTTTTCTTGGTCCGCCATGGGAATCGAAAGGGGTCTAGAACACGTCCAGAAGCTCAGGAATGAGGTTCTTGCGGTGCATGTTTTGCGCCTGGGTGCGGTGGTAGCGGTACATGACGTCCGCCTTTTCGTCCTGGAACTCCCAGGGCTTGATGATCAGCAGGTCCCCGGGCTTGATCCACATGCGGCGCTTCATCTTGCCACGGATGCGGCCCATGCGGCTCTTGCCATCTTCACACATGACCGTGATCTTGCTGGCACCCATCAAGGTGTCAGCGATGGCGAACATCTCGCCCTTGATCTTGTCGGGCATCTTGTAGCGCCGAACGTCCTCTTCCTCGAAGTCCGGCGAATCGTCTTCCTCATCCTCGAAGTCGTCGTCGAGGTCCGCGCCCTCCTCTTCAGTCGGCGCGTCCGTGGGGTCACTCACGAACCGTTCCAGGCAGCCCTGTTTTATAACATTGGGGGTCAGGAGAAGTCGGCTTTGGCTCCGGCTGCGTCCGATATCCTATCCGCTTAAGCCCGTTGCCAGGGTGGCTGGAGTGGATGCAGGATGTGGCAGCGCCGCGTACGGTGATCGGAATCCAACCCACCGTTCGACTCGTGGCATTCACGGCCGAGCCATTCAATACGGCGGTGGCCTCGGCGCGCACGTGTTACGCGAGCGAGTTCGTCTTCGTGGGCCGGCTTGGCCCCAAGGGGGAGGCGACGCGGCTGAGTCTGCACGACGCGCTGCCAGACTACGCTGACGAATTGGCACACATTGGTCACCTGGCAACGCCTCACGAGGAGCGGTTGGCTGCCGTGAGGCGGTTGCAGGCGGCCACGGGAGATCCGGCTACTCGTGAGGCGCTGGAGCAGTTCGCGGAGTTGGCCCGCAAGCGCGCCACCGGCAGCCAGCGGATCGCCCAGTCCATCTATGAGGCGGGCCACCACACGCCGTTCCAGCACCCGACCTTCATCTTTGCCTTGGAGGACGTCAGCCGCAACGTCGTGGAGTCGTTCCTGCATAACCACACGTTCTACAATTCCGAGCAGCAGAGCCAACGGTACGTGGAGATGGGGGAGGCGGCCGTCTACACGCCTGCATCCATTGCCGGCGATGCGGCGGCGGTCCGAGTGTACCATGACGCGGTGCGGGGCGCGTGGGATGCATACCACGACCTGCGTGAACGCCTTGTGGCTGCCAACATCAAGGTGATGACCGCCATCGGCCGCATCAAGGGCCAGAGCGACGCCCAGATTCGCTCGGAGGCCGAGAAGAAGGCGCAGGAGATGGCGCGGTACGTCATCCCGATTGGGGCACGCACGCAGTTGTATCACACCATCAGCGGCATCGTCTTGTTACGGTATGTTCGCATGTGTGAGGCGTCGGGCGTTCCGGAGGAGGCGCGCCTGGTCGTCGAGCAGATGGTGGAGGCAGTGCGAGCGGTGGATCCGGACTTCGTGCAGACCATCCAGGAGACCACGCGTGATCGCGAGCAGCAGGTGGAGTGGAGCCT
Organism: Thermoplasmatota archaeon; assembly: GCA_041624075.1. Classification (GTDB taxonomy): domain Archaea; phylum Thermoplasmatota; class E2; order JACPAO01; family JAHFTW01; genus JBFJVP01. The sequence continues at coordinate 6,058 of JBFJVP010000117.1, forward strand.
TCCTGCGGGTCCGGCGACACCCCCGCGCGGTCCGTCAGGTGGCGCGAGCGAGCTCGTGAACGCAACACCCGATGCGGCCAGCCTGGTCGCCATGGCGTTGCGGGAGATCCTCGGCGTTGACCAATCCGAGGTGTCCGATGGGGAGTTGCTTCGCCGGGTGCTGGACCCTGCAGTCAACGGGGTTTGGAATGATACCCTCAACACGTGGGACCATAGCCCTGCGCTGCGGGCGCTTCGCCACGTCCATTACACGTTCCGCAAACGACTGAGTCTGACGGCGTACGCCCAGGATCAGCGCCATCGGTTGACGCCGGGAACGCGCCCGCTCTTGCACCGCGTGGTGGGCCGTGAGCCCGATGTCTATGTTCCCGACGTGGTGGATCAGGCGGACGGCGCGCGGGCAGTCTACGACGAGGTGGTGACGCAGCTGTGGGGCGCCATGTGGCGCCTGCGCGAGGCCGGCGTGCCTGCGGAGGACGCCTGCTATTTGCTGCCCAACGCGACCATGATGACCTTCACCCAGAGCGGCGATTTGCTTTCGTTCATTCACAAGTGGCGCCTGAGGCTTTGCTTCAACGCCCAGAAGGAGATCTTCGAGGCGAGCCTGGCGGAGCTTCGGCATGCGCAGGCGGTGCATCCGGAGTTGACACGGTTCATCGGCCCCCCTTGTTCGTTCGTGGCGGCACAGCAACCGGCGGACAAGCAGGATTCCGTTGAGGCTTGTTGTCCCGAGGGGCCTCGCTGGTGTGGCGTGAAGGTGTGGAAGAACTTCGACGCCGCTTCGGGAAGGCCACGGCGACCGTACTAGTCTTCGTCGCCCGGAGTTTGTGTCATCCAGCCTCGTGGGTGCAGGCTCCGCGATCCGTTGCTTCTGTGGGCAGCGTTCGAAGCACGCCGGTTTCGACCCTTTCGGTAGAGATCATGCTTGGTTGTTCCGTTGTTTTGGCGTGTGTTGCACCAAGATCCAGCGTTCTTCGCCCTTCACGACCATTTTTTACCCATCTAGCTGCAAATGCCGCATTTGTTGACGCTAGGTAAATGAATGTTGAGCGCGGTTGGGCATCCGGTTGACTGTGGCCTGAAGGCCCGGACCGGAGGCTTGTAGCATGCAAAAACACCAGACTGCGGGGCCTGCACGGCGCCGCACCGAAACGACGCGAGGGCCCTTCGTTGCCCTGCTGCTTGCACTGATGATGGCGACGCCGGCCACTGGCTTGACGGGGTTGCCGCCGGACGCCTTGCCCGACGTGTACGGGCAGACGCTCGCACTCGCCGAAGACGCTTGGGCGCCCAACCCGACCGGTATCCAGGCCGCCATGGAGGCCTTGGTTGAGGGAATGGGCTTGGACATCGAGCCCCTGGCGCTGCCCGTGCCAGCGTCCCTGCACGAAGCAGCGGTCGCGTACGCCCAATCGGTTGGCGGCCCCGCGGCCCTGGCGGATCCGTTGGATCTGCCCAGCATGGACCCCGCGTTTGAGGCGGCCGTAGCCCGCATCGTCGCCCTGATGGCAGCGGCCGGGCCCCCGGATGCGGCCTTCACGAGTTGGGCCGCCGACGTGGCTGCCGCCGCCGCGGCGGAGAATTGGCAATTGGTCCAGGGCCTCTACGAGTCCCGGCCCGACGGCGCGGCGCGAGGGGTGGCCCTGGCACCCGTGGCCCTGGCCCTTGGCGCTGCCGTGGACGACCTGATCGCGCTGGTCAGCTCGCCCCACTTCGACGCCTCGACGTCCATCCAGTTCTCAGGTCCCGGCACGGTGATCCCGGGAATCCTGGACATCTGGGACCTGCAGCCGGGCGCGCCCACCAACAACCACCCCGGCCCGGCGCCGCTGATCACCATCGACCTGGCGGGCAGCGACCAGTACGGAGCTGATTACGGCTGCAACAACATCGTCATCGACTTGGATGGCAGCGACACGTACACCTCTGGCGGCTGCTCCCAGGGCGCGGGCATCGGTGGCATCGGCGTTCTCGCGGACCTCGATCTGGCCGGCCTGGGCGACGATGACACCTACATCAGTCCCGCCTTCGCACAGGGCGCTGGTGTCGGCGGCTTTGGCGTCCTGCTGGATCAGGCGGGCTCTGACAACCTGCTCAGCTTCGTCATCGGCCAGGGTGCCGGTGTTGGCGGCGGCGGGGCCCTGCTGCGTGGCTCCGGTGGCGACTTCCTCATTGCAGGCAGCTACGCCCAAGGCTACGGCGCCCA
>JBFJVP010000118.1:0-8247 GCA_041624075.1 Thermoplasmatota archaeon
CAGGGGGTGCGAGGGGGACGGAGTCACCCTATGTGTGGCCGCAAGCCGCGCGGGGGTCGCAGGGGCGACGGGCGCGCCAGCTTCCGGCGAGCGAGGCGGAGCCGAGCGGACCGGGAGGCGCGAGGCGCCTCGCGGGGCGAAGCCCCGGCTGGGTGAGTGTTGCTGATCCCGGGGGTCTGGTGGCTGCGATCGGCAAGTAGCCTGCGTTCCGGTGGTTTGGGGCAGCCAGCCCAGTTGCTCGGGGATCCAAGCGGGAACGCGGCTTGGCAAAGTGCCGGTTTTCCAAGCAGTCGTCGGCGGCCGCTCCGACAAGGTGCCGGGCGGAAGATGCGAGTCGGCATCCACTGGCTGGCCGTGCCGGCTTGTCGCAGCCCCCAGGTCCTAGTCGAAGAAATCCACGCCCTCCAGGATGGCCACTTTGGCCTGCTTGGCACGGCTATCGGCAGGCGATGCCTCCGGGTTGTCGACGCACGTTTGGATGCAGCCGTCGGCGTAGGCGACCACGAAGGTTCCGTCCGGCGTGATGGCGGAGTCAATGAAGTCGAGGAGGTTCCGGTTGCCGTCGGTACAGGGTCGCGTCACCAGGCAGATGCTGCCGATTTGCACGGGGTCGCCGTCAGGCGTGGCGCGTGCGGCGTGCCAGGTGGGGTTTTGGCTGTCCGCATCCAGGCTCCACGCCATGTACAGGTGCCAATGGGCATCGTCGGGCGCGTCGGTTGGGTGGACGTTGGCGGCATCCGTGCCCAGGAAGGCCACGGCCACGCGCCCGTTGCTGCCGGCTTCTGCGGTGACAAAGACGGTACTCTGGACGTCCGGCGGCGTGACTGGCCAGGGGCCGGACCATTGATCGTTGGCAAACCGCACCACGTGCACGCGTTCATCGGTGCCACGAGCGGCGCCGTAGAAGGTGCCATCGGGCGTGAAGCCGGCGCCAGGGTTGATGGCGTGCCCGCGTTCCAGAGGGCTGGTCTCGATGGCCCATGTAAGGCCGTTGTCTCTACTAAAGGCGGCGGTGAAGTGGCTGCATCCCCAGACGGCGGGGATGGCGATAGTTCCGTCGCGGGCCGCTTCGGGCTTGCCGACGAGGCCGGTGCAGCCCGTGATCAAGTTGAAAACCCCCTGCTCGACGGGCCATGTCGTGCCACCGTCATAACTGATCAGACAACTTGTTTGCAGCCCGCGCCCCGTGTTGGCGCAGAGGGTCAAAACGCTGGGGTGAAGCTGGTCCCCAAGGATGGCTTCGGGCCCGGGGGGCGCGGCGACGAGCTTGACGTGGTCCACGGGCGGCCGGTTGCACGCCGGGCGTGCCTCGCTCCAGGTTTCACCGAGATCTGTGCTGACGGCCATGTCTGTGCACCAATCGTTGATTTGGGCCACGGCATAGACGGCGTCGCTAACTGGATCGATCTCGAGCATGGGGTCGAGGTTCGGGATTTGCGTTGGACCAAATCCCGGGTAGTCATAGGAAACCTCCCACGTGTGCCCTCCGTCGAGACTTCTCAGAATGTAGTCGTCCCCGCCGGGGACGCCCCCCACGGCCGCGAGAAACAGGGTCCCGTCGGCTGCGCTGACGATCGTCGGTTCGGGGCCCAAGAAGCCAGTGTCGATGTGGATTGCCCTCGGCGATCCAGATGGCTCTGGTTTTGCGCCTGGCTCGGCGCCGGAGTTGGTGCCGTTGCTTGGCGTGGTTTGGTTTGACGGTGCGGGCTCGGGCTCAGGTTTTGGGCCTGCGACTTGCTGGGGTTCCAGGGTGTTCGTGGGTTCCCGGGAGGCGCCTGGATCATCGGGGCCGGGCGCGATTGCGCCGCCGTTGCCGCCAAGACAACCGGCCAACAGTAGCAACAAGGCGGCAAGGAGCCCCGGGTGAAGCATGGTTCAGTTGCCTACCTGCATGGCCTAAATGGGCATTCCTGAAGAGCCCGTGTGGCCTGGGCCGCTCCCCTGGGGCCCGAGCCGGCTCGACTTGCCGGGACCCCATCCCCGGCATCGGACGGTCCCGGTGGCTCCGCCAAACCACGGGCTGAGTATCTTGCTGGCACACCCTGTCGGCAATCGTGATTCGAGCGCGCTTTGGCCGGCCGGCCGTTTGGAATTGCCTGCGGGGCATCTCCGGCTGTAGTCCTGCCCTCCCTTCGCGCCTCCGCGTCGGCTGGCCAATGGTTTGACGGAATTGCGTGAGGTGCGTCGTGGCCAAGTTCGTGCGAGCGACGCCACGCCCGGCGGACTGGAGTTCCGCAGGGTCCTGCGGCTCCAAGTTGCTGCCGCTTGGATGCCGCGGGTCTCAAGCTCTCGCGGCGGCTCCATGCCCCTTGCCCGATTCATCGGCGCCAAGGGATGGCAAGCATATGGCTCGGCCGCCGCCGGGAGTCACCGCTATTCAAGCGGGCGGTGGGCTGCTTGGCCACGCCAAAACGTGTCGGGAGGAGCTCCCAAACCGGGCGGGCGCGTGGCTACCAAGCGTCGCGCCTCCGGGTTCCCACTCGACTCCGAAACCCATAGCTACCCCACCGGTGTGGGCGGCTCCGGGCGAGGTCGTGAGTCTGTTCAAGCGCAAACCCCTTCAGATGCAGAAATCCCGCGCCAACCAACCGGTTACCGATGAGCAGTTGGCCACGTACCGTGCGGCTCGGGCGTTCTTGCAGGCGGAGTGGTTCGGCGCCATCCTGATGGTGGCTAGCTTCACCCAGCTCTACGTCTTCGTGCTTGGACCATACGGCGTGTCCACGCGAACAGCCATCATCGTCGGCGCCATCATGTTGGCGCTGGGCTCGTGGATCTTCTGGAGCAGCAGGAAGTACTACCTGAGCCTGGATTTTCCGTGGGCGCGGCGCTGGGAGGTGGTGGCGATGGTGTTTGCGGCCACCGGCGTGGTGTTTTGGGGCTTGTTCCTGTTGGCCGCGTTTCTCGTCTGGCGCGGCGTTGAGATTCTTCCCAACGCCTGAGCTACTTGTGACTGGTCTATGACGGGGTGCAGTTGGGCACCGGCACGACGTGGCTGGAGTGGTGGACGTACACCTCGCAGAATTGCCGCGCACAGATGAGCCGCGTGCAGTCGGCGTGCAGGCAATCCGTGTCAACGGTGCCTTCGCAGACGTCCAGGGGCGCCGGCTCGACGCTGGGGGCTTGAAGCAAGGCTAGGGCGACGGCGAGCAAGAGGCTCTTCATGTGCCGACAATCGCTGCGCTGGATAACAAGGCCGCCGCCCTGCACCATGTGGGTTGCCTATTGGTTCCCGAGTTTCGTGCCCGGCGCACGAGACCCGCGTCGTCCCTAGCGGCGTCGAGCGGCAACCAACCCCAAACCGGCCAGGGCCGCCAGGGCAGCCACGAGGCCGCCGGCGGGAATCGGCTTGCTGGGCCCCTCGCCCATGAGTTGGACGACTAGGTCGCGCTCCTGGGTGGTGTTGATGCCCAGGACGGGGTAGTTGACGACGGCGGTGCCGGAGGCTAGGTCGCGCAGGACCACCGTTTCGCCGGGGGCGATGCGGTCGATCACCTTCACGCCCGCGGCGTGGGCAACCGTGACGTTGCGGGCCTCGCCCCAGCCCAGGTTGACCAGCGCCAAGCCGTCATCATTCACCGCGGGCTCGATCCAGGCGCCCATGCGGGTCGCATTGCGGACCATGAAGTCCAAGCCCTTCAACTGGTCCGCGATGATGTCGGAGATCGGCTCGCCGTAGACGGGAATGAACTGATCTTCGTGCACCTCGTAGGTGAACGTGGGGATGCCCAGCGCACCGTAGCCGTAGTCGTCCGTGGCGCCGGCGGCCAGGTACAACTCGGCTGCCTGCATGGCGTCCACGCGGCCATTGGTTGCCTCCTCGAACGGCTTCTCCAGACTCTCGAAGAATACCTGGTCCGGCGCGGGGTCATGGGTCCAGCCCCAGGGCCAGTAGAACTCTGCCACGCCAGTGTGCATGGTGATCCACAGGTCCGGCCGAATGTCTGCGGCGAAGGCGGCATTGGCCGCCACTTCCGGTTCGCTCATGGGTGCGGGGCCGCGGTACGTGAACTCCACGAGCAGGTCGCCGCTGCCGGGGCCACCCCACATGAAGTCGTAGTTGCGGTTCACGTCCACTTGGCGGTGGTTCTTGCGGGTGTCGGCGAAGTTTCCATCGACGTTGATGATCGGGGTGGCGTACACCTCATGGGTCGCCAGGAACGCGGCGGTCTCGTTCTCCCCGGCGCGCTCCAGGAGGTCCTCGAGGTAATACATGACCAGCTCGACGCCCAGGAACTCGTTGCCGTGGTGGCCGCCGTCCAGGTACACGCGGGCCTTCTTTCCCGTGGCCAGGGCTGCCTGGTCGTAGGGGACCGTTTCGTCCGTGATGCGCACGGCCGCCAACTCGAAGCCACTGGCGGTTTGGCCGATGCTCAGGCGATCCACCAAATCAGGGTAGGCGGCTTCCCAGCGATCGAAGGCCACAATGACATCGGGCAAGCGGTGCACGGCTTGCTCGACTCCAAGTGGCCCAGCTTCCAGGTCAACGAGGCCGGCCAAGCCCTTGTTGGAGCCGGGGTGGTCAGCAGTCGCGGGCACTGCGGCCACCAGCAGGGCGACCAGTAGAACGGCAAGCAGTCTCATGCAGTTGGCCAGTGGCTCCGGAACTTGTCTGTTGTGGCGGTTGGGCCTGCGGCAAGCCCCATGCTGGCGGCCCTGGACTGCGCCCGCTCGCGGCCCCGGCACCCCTGGACCAGCCTTAAATGGTGGATCTTCAACTGCCACTCAGTCATGGCCGGCACCGCCTCCGTCCATTGCTTCTGCGTTGCTCATTGAGCGATGCTGCGGTGCCGCCCCGTTCATCCATTTCCTTTTGAGGCTACCATGGACCCAGTGCTCAAGCTCGCGATACCCAACAAGGGCCGACTCGCCGACGATGCCGTGGCTTTGCTGCGACGAGCCGGCATCTCCCTGGACGGCAGCAGCGACCGCAAGCTCGTGGCTCACGCCCTCGGCGGGCGCGTGCAGGTGCTCTTCCTGCGCGCCCAGGACATCCCGGAATTCGTCGCTGACGGAACCGTACACGCAGGCATCACCGGCCTGGACGTGGTGCGCGAGGCAGCCGTAGACGTTCAGGACGTCCTCGATCTGGGCTTCGGCTACTGCCGTTTGGTGGTGGCCGTGCCTAGAGAACACCCGGCGCGAAAGGCATCCGACCTGCCCGACCGGGTCCGCGTGGCAACATCCTTCGAGACCCTCGCCCGCGCTCACTTCGAACGGCTGGGCAAGGAGGTGCGCATCGTTCCCGTCAGCGGTGCCTGCGAGATCACGCCTGCGCTGGGCGTTGCCGACGCCATCGTCGACTTGACCAGCAGCGGCTCCACGCTGGTGATGAACAACTTGCGCGAAGTGGAGACCGTGCTGGAATCTACATGCCACCTGATTGCCCGTCCAGGCATTGACGCCGAGGCTGCCGAGTGGCTGGACCGCGTCGCTTTCGCGCTGGAGTCGGTGGTCGCAGCCCGTGGCAAGCGCTACCTCATGGCGGATGTTCCCCGAGCGGCACTGGGAGAGATTCGCCAATTCCTGCCTGGCGTGGCGGGCCCAACCGTCGTGGAGATCGCCGGCGATCCCGACACGGTCGCCATCCAGGTCATCGTGGATGGGGCAGAGATCTTCGACGCCGTTCATCGACTCAGGCAGCTGGGCGGTCGTGGCATCATCGTGGTCGCCATCGACAGGATGGTTCCATGAGTGAAGTGCCCCTGGAGTTTCGCCTGGCTCCCGTCGTACGCCTGCGCGATACACCATGGGAGCGGTTCACCAGGCGAGATCAAGCGGTGCTCCCAGACGTAAAGCGGCGCGTCGCCGACATTCTGGCCCAGGTTGCCGAGCGCGGCGACGAGGCCCTTCGAGCCCTGACCGGTGAGTTGGACGGCTGCGACTTGGATGATCCCTGGCTGCCGGAGGCCCAATGGACAGCGTTGGCGGCGTCATGCCCCGTCGAGGTGCAGTCAGCCATCGACGGCAACCTGGCTCGCATCCGCGCCTTCCATGCCCGACAGGTTCCCCGCGCAGACTCGTTCGAGGTGGTGCCCGGCGTGCGCCTGGGCCGACGCCCCGTGCCCCTGGAGTCGGTTGCCTGCTACGTGCCGGGGGGCCGCGCCAGCTACCCGAGCACAGTGATGATGACCGTCGTTCCCGCAGTGCTGGCGAGCGTAGAGCGCGTCATCGTGGTAACGCCGCCGCGGCCTGATGGAACGATTGATCCCGCAGTTGCGTACGCGGCGCACGTTGCCGGTGCCCACGCAATCCTGCGAGCCGGCGGTGCCCAAGCCGTGGCTGCCCTGGCCTACGGCACGTCGGCCGTGGGTGCGGTGGATGCCGTCGTGGGTCCTGGCAACGCATACGTGACAGCGGCCAAGCAAGCCGTGCAGGACCTCATCCGTATCGACTCCCCCGCTGGCCCCAGCGAGCTGCTGGTTGTCTGCGATGCGACCGCCAAACCAGACCACATGGCCCTGGATCTGTTGGCCCAGGCGGAGCACGACCCCGACGCCCAAGTGGTGCTCGTGGCGACCGACGAAGCAACCGCTGTGGCGGTTCGGGACGCCGTGGCCAAACGCCTGGAGACCGCACCCCGGGGGGAAATCGCCGGCGCCAGCCTGCAAGCCAACGGCGCCTTTCTCGTCGCCTCCAACCTGGATGAAGCCATGCAATTTGCCAACGCCTACGCGGGCGAACACGTCGAACTGGTCGTGGCAAACCCACTCCAGGCCTTGGAACAGCTTCGCCACGCGGGCAGCGTCTTCCTGGGCCCCCATGCCCCTGTCAGCCTCGGGGATTACGGCAGCGGCACCAACCACGTCCTGCCCACGATGGGCCACGCCCGTCGGCGAGGTGGCTTGGCCGTGGAGGACTTCGTCAAGTGGATCACGTGGCAGGACGTGTCGCCCCAGGGCCTGGCGGCAATTGCCAGCGACGTGGCCTGCCTCGCCCACGCCGAGGGCCTGCACAACCACGCAGCAGCCGTCGAGCAACGCCTGGAGGAAAAGCCATGAACCGCGCCGAGCGCGTTCAGGACTGGACCCGCGCCAGCGTTCGCCACTTGAAGCCGTACTACAAGGCACCCCTGGATGGCAACCCCCTGCGCCTGGATCAAAACACCAACCTGCTGGGGCCCAATCCCGCCATCGAGTTCGTCGACCCCACCGACTTGGACTTCACGCTCTACCCCACTCGTGATGGTGACGACCTGTTGGACGCCTTGGCCCGCCATCACGCGCGGGGCCTCGATGCCCAGCATTTCACTCTGGGCAACGGCAGCGACGAAGCGCTGGACATCCTGGTCAAGGCCTTCGCGGAGCCCGGCGACAAACTCGCAGTCACACCGCCCAGTTACAGCCTGTACCCATTCTACGCCGCGTTGCAGGACCTGAAGCTCACCGAGGTGCCCCTGCGCGGCGGCTTCCGTCTGGACGTGGACAAGCTCGCCGCCGAGAAGGCCAAGATCACGCTCATCGCCTCGCCCAACAACCCCACAGGCAACCGCTTCCCCGCCGGTGACCTGGAGGCCCTGCTGGAACGAAGCGGTGGCCTGGTGGTCATCGACGAGGCCTACATCGAGTACGCCGGCCTCGAGCACAGCTTCGTCCCCCACGTTGAGAGCTACGACAACCTGATCGTCATGCGGACCTTCAGCAAGGCCTACGGACTCGCTGGCCTGCGCATCGGTTACCTCGTCGCCAACCACGAATTGTCCGCCCGCCTGCGCGTGGTCAAACCCCCGTTCAACCTGAACGGGTACGGCGAAGCCGTGGCCGTCGAAGCACTCGCCCAGCAGGACTGGCTCCGCCAAACCGTTGAAACCGTCGTCGATGAACGCGAACGGATGACGAACAAGCTCAAGGCCCTGGGCTTCAAGGTCCACTCCAGCGACGCCAACTTCCTGCTAACCGAAGGTCCCCGGGACCCCGCCGAACTCCACTCCGGCCTCCTCGAACGTGGAATCCTCGCGCGCACGTTCCCGGGCAAGGCAGGCCTCGAGGGCGCCATCCGGTTCACCGTCGGCGGGCCCCAGCACACCGACCTGCTCACGGCCGCCCTGGCAGACATCCTGGAGGCCTCCGCATGACCACGTGGACCCTCTTCGACTACGGTGTTGGCAACCTGCACTCGCTACGCAAAGCCCTGGAGCGAGCGGGAGCCGCCACCCAGATCACGACCGACCCCGAGGCGCTGGTGTCAGCCGATGTCACCGTGCTGCCCGGCGTGGGGGCATTCGGCCACGTCATGGAATCCCTGCAC
>JBFJVP010000119.1:0-8221 GCA_041624075.1 Thermoplasmatota archaeon
CACTTGGCGTACTCCGGCTTGCCGGTGCCTTCCATGATCCCGGGGATCGTGCGGAACTGGCGGCGAACCTCCTCGATGACGGAGCCGGCCGCGCGGCCGACGGCGTTCATCAGGAAGCTGCTGAACAGGAAGGGCAGCATGCCACCAATCACCAGGCCGATCAGGACGATGGGGTCGCTGAGGCGGAACACGAGTTCGCCATCGATGACACTGTCACCAGCCAGGCGAGCCGGCAGGTCTGTGACATCGATGCGGTGGACGTAGTCAGCAAACAGAGCCAGGGCAGCCAGAGCAGCCGAGCCAATGGCGTAACCCTTGGTGACGGCCTTCGTGGTGTTGCCGACCGCGTCAAGGGCGTCCGTGTTCTTGCGCACGTCCTCGGGCAGTTCAGCCATCTCGGCGATACCACCGGCGTTGTCGGTGATGGGACCGTAGGTGTCCATCGCGACGACCATGCCGGTGATGCCCAGCATGGCGACGGCGGCGATACCGATACCGTACAGGCCGGCGAACCAGAATGCGCCAAACATCGCCAGCGCGATCACGATGATCGGGAAGAACGTCGACTCCATGCCGACGGCCAGACCACTGATGATGTTGGTCGCCGCACCGGTTTCGCTCGCCTTGGCGGTTGCCTTGACGGGCCGGAACTTGGTGCTGGTGTAGTACTCGGTGATGAACATCAGCAGAATCGTGATGACCAAGCCGATGACCGTTGCCAGGAACAATTCCAGCGACCCGATGGCGTTGCCGGCACCGTTGGTGAGGCCCGTCAGGGCATCCGACAAGTCGGACTGCATGACCAGGGTGACACCGTAGAAGCCGGCGGCAGCAAGGCCGACGCTGGCAAAGACACCCTTGTACAGGGCGCCCATGATGCTGCCCTTGCGGCCCAGGCGCACGAAGAAGATGCCCAGAATGCTCGCCAGGATGGCCACCGCGCCCAGGAAGAGCGGGTAGGTCACCAGGGACGCGTTGCCGCCGCTGAAGATCGACTCCTCCGGCAGCAGGAAGCCCAGGAACACGGCGGCCACAACGGTCACCGCATAGGTCTCGAACAGGTCAGCGCCCATACCGGCACAGTCACCGACGTTGTCACCGACGTTGTCAGCGATCACGGCCGGGTTGCGGGGGTCGTCCTCGGGGATCCCGGCTTCGACCTTGCCCACCAGGTCCGCGCCCACGTCGGCGGCCTTGGTGTAGATGCCGCCGCCAACACGCGCGAAGAGGCTGATCAGGCTTGCACCGAAGGCGAAGCCCACCAGGGGCGTGACGGGGTCCGCGTAGCCGAGAACTTCGTCAAACAGGTAGTAGAAGCCAGCGACACCCAGCAGGGCGAGGCCAGCAACACCGAGGCCAGCCACGGCGCCGCCGCGGAAGGCCAGGCTCAGGGCGCCCTTGAGGCCGCTCTGGGCGGCGTGGGCGGTGCGCACGTTGGTTCGAACGGCGATGTTCATGCCGATGTAGCCGCTGAGCGCCGAGAACAGCGCACCAACAGCGAAGCCGGCGGTGGTCCACCACCACTCGGTCGTTTCGGCGGCGGTGTCGCGGGTCAAGGCGACGGCCGTGAAGATAACGGCGATCACGACGGCCACGACAGCGATCGTGCGGTACTGGCGGTTCATGTAGGCCATCGCGCCCGCCTTGACGGCGTCGCTGATCTCGACCATTCGCTTGGAGCCGCTCTTGGCACGCAGAATTCCAACGCTCAGCACCATCGCGAAGATTAGTGCCAGAACGGCGGAAATAGGCGCCAGAATCAGGGGTAGTTCAGTTGACATGGTTCCTCCAGATCTGGTTGAAACAGATGCCTACAGGGAAGCCTCGAAGTCGTCGATGCTTAGCTGGAAGGCGTCACGGTTGGCCAGGTCGCCGCGCTCCATCAGGATCTCGCGGGCCAGCAGCCAGTAGACGAGCGCCAGGGAGCGGCGACCCTTGTTGTTGGCCGGGATCACAACGTCGAGATTCTTCGTCTCGTTGTTGGAGTCACACAGACCGATGATCGGAACGTCGATGTTCAGGGCCTCGCGTAGCGCCTGGGCGTCGCCCAAGGGGTCGGTGACAACCAGCACATCAGGCTCCATGAAGTTGGGCGTGATGGGGTTGGTCAGCGTGCCGGGCATGAAGCGTCCAGCAATCGCGGTGGCGCCGATGGCCTTGGCGGTCTGCTTGACCGGCGTCTGGCCGTATTGGCGCTGGCTGACAAACAGGATGCGCTTGGGCTCGAACTTGGCGAGCTTGGCCGCAGCGGCGCGGATGGCGGCGTCGGTCTTGGCGACATCCAGCACGAAGAGGCCGTCGTTGCGTACACGGAAGATGTACGGCTTCATGTCGGCGGTCTTGTGCTGCGTGCCAATGTGCACGCCGCTGGTCAGGTATTCGTCCTCGGGCGCGAGCAGGTCAGCGCCCTCCCCGGCCGAGGAGTCGGCCTGGGGGTTGGTTTCAGCAAAAATTTCCTCGGTCATTGCGCGACACCAGCCTCGGGTTGTGCTCGCTGGACGGTGATCGGGATGGCATCTGCATCGTACTCCAGCATCGCGACTTCCACAGGGTTGCGGATGCTGGAATCCACCTGGATCAGCACCGGCGCGCCCATGGAGAGTTGTAGCGCGCGGGCTCCTACGATGCGAGCCTGTTCGAAACGCGTGTACTCCAACGGATCACCTCAATTCGTCAGGGCTCTGCCCTGTCGATGCGGCGGCGAGGAGGGTTTGGTATAAGAAGGGTGCCCTGGAGCTGGATTTGGTTCCCGCTCTGCAAAAAACGGAGTCGCTGCCACGCGCGAGGCGCGGCCATCACCCCTGTGGGTGATTTGCTCCTTGGCTACGCGAAGGTCGCGGGGCCTATTTGACGGTGGCGGAGGGCTCCGGTTTCCCCCCTCCGGTCGGTTGCGGTTGTTGGCACGAGGGTGCCATGGTGTGGCCGGGAAGTGGAGCCAGTGGCGCCGATGGCGGTCGGGCCAGCAGGAACGACGGACTTGTGGCCGCCGCGCGCGTCGTGGGGCCGCTTACTTCACGAGTCCAAGGACATCTTCCGGCGGCCGGCCCACCACAGCCCGATCTGCCACGATCAGAATGGGGCGCTCCATGAGCTTTGGGTGGGCAGCCATGGCGTCCAGCAACTCCTCATCAGTGGAGTCCTTGGCAATTCCGGCCTCCTTGGCCTCTGCCTCGCCGAAGCGGGTCCATTCGGCCACGGCGCGCCCGAGGGCCGCGTGCAAGTCAGCCAACTCGGCAGCCGTGAGGGGCTCTTTCAGGTACTCGCGCACGTCAAACTGAACGCCTGCCTCCTCCAGCAAGGCCTTGGCGGCACGGCTCTTGGAGCAGCGGGGGTTGTGCAATAGTGTGGTCACGTTCGGCGCAGCGGCCGGGGCCTCTTAGAACCGGGCGACGCTGCTTCTAGTCGAACATTTCCGCGTCGGGGGCCGCCATGCGTTGCCATTCACGCTCCGCGAGCTCCTGGATCATGGCGAAGCGCTGCGCCATTCGGAACAGGGGGCTCTCCTGGGGCAGGGAGGCTTCCGGGGCAAGGGGTTGGGGGGCAGAGGGGGTGGGGCCAGGCAGCTCCATAACGAGCCATGGGGCCTTTCCTCATTGACCTCGTTTTTGCAATAAGTTCAAATACACAAAAAGCGCGGGGCAGCCGAAGCTGGTTGAAATCGTTCAGGCCCCCTCCTTTCGGAGGGGGCTGCGACAACGTCCAAGAAAAGGGGACGAAGCCGGGCCGGCTCTGCCGGCAAAGACCCTAGGTCCAGGTCCTTGATGACTCTTTCGGCCAGGGCAGTTTGGGGCGCCGGCCCGCCGGCTATGGCGACATGTACCCGTCGACAGGTGGGGCCACCCGCACAAATCGCGTTCTAGCCGCCCATCAACAGGGGCTCAAGGCCGCGGGGAACTTCGCCGTTGGCGAGGGCCGCGCGGACCTCCTTCAGGTTGGGTCCGGCCTGGAAGTAGCGCTTGGGGCTCTGGTAGTCCAAGGCACCCGAGCGGCGGAGGTAGCCGTCCAAGTGGGCGATGGCTTCCCTTTCCAGGATCGCGCCCATTTCGCGCAGGTTCATGGTTGCCTGATCGGTGAAGCGCTCATCGAGCTCGTCCAAGATCTTGATCAAGCGCTGCACCAGTTCCTCGTTCACCATGATGGCTCCCGGCACCACGTTGGGCTATAAAACGTTCATATGTGGGGCAGGCGCCCAAGTGTTGGGGCCACCACGCGCTGCGTCGAGGACGAATTGATAAAGCACAAAGGGGAAACCGGCTTGGACCGCTCGGAGCAACCAAGATGCTGACCCGCGAATCCCCCCGCGCAACGAATCGACCGGCGATTCTGTTGGCCCTCCTGCTGGTCAGCTCGGTTGCAATTCTGCCGTACGCCACGGCCGGAACTGCCGCCAGCCCGGAGGTCATCGATCCCGCCGGCGACCAGTCGGTCAGCGAAGGGCCCCTGGCCACCAGCGCGCCGTCGTTCGACAACATCGATGTGCTGAAGGTGTGGGTATCCGAGAATTCGGCCAATGCTTCCGTCATTCTCAACGTGGAGACCACGGCGCCCTTCAACGATGGCTCATCCCAGGGTGCCTTCAGCTTTGACTTCATGATTGCCAAGGGTCCCACCAGCGTCTTCGGCAGCACCGCCAACGGCACCGCCTTCAGCATCATCGCGCGCTCCGACGGCACCGTTGAGGGAGTAGACAATGGAACCGTAGCCGTCGTGGGCAACGTCACCAGCGTGGCGATCCCCCTCGCGTCCCTCGGTGCTTCCGGCGGCGACCTGCTGAGCGAACTGGTGCTTGAAGCATCGGGCCTGCACGAAGGCAACAGCGCGTTGCCCCTGGATCAGGACGACAGTTCCGCCGTGGATCGCGCCCCCAACAATGGCACGGCGCCGGACTACACGTTCGCACGGGGCCCCATCGTGGCCGGCGTCAGCCTGGTCGTGCAAGGTGACCGGGCGCGCACCGTGACCGACCCCGACGCCAGCATCGTGTTCCCCATCCGCGTCACCAACACCGGAAGCGACGAAGATCGCTTCACCTTCACCGGCCCCACGGTGACGGGTGCCACGGCCACAGTAGCCCCAGACGAGACGACGCTTGCTCCCGGGGCCTCGACGTTGACGTTCCTCACTGTCGACCTGAACGGGGCGGCGGCAGGGACCGTCTTCAACCTCCCCGTGACGGTGGCCTCCGACCGGGGCGCATCGTCGACGGTAACGCCGTCGGTAACGGTGCGAGCCATCGGGGCGGAAATCGCTCTCAAGCACGCTGGGGCCGCCGAGCGGAGCACGCAGGATCCTTTCGCGAAGCTGACGTTTTCCATCCAGATCGAGAACAAGGGAACGGATTTCGACACGATCACGTTCGCCGCCCCCAGTGTCACCGGCGCTGCCTCCGCCACCGTTGCGCCAGCAACCGTGAGTCTGGGCTCGGGCGACAGCACCACTTCCACGTTGACCGTCAACCTCAACAACGCCACTTCCACGGTTACCATCGTGCTGCAAGCGACCTCCGAGAACGGCGCCAATGCGACGGTCACGGCGACGGTCAAGGTCGGCGGCGCGGCGGCCGCCGGGGGCTCGGATGGCGCCAAGTTCGGGCTCGATGCCCTGACTCCGGCAGCCGAGGCGCTGGGTTTCGACGAGATGTTTGGCGAATGGGCCGAAGTGGCCGTCATCGGCCTCGCGCTCCTGCTCCTGTTGATTCTCCTGTTCCTCATCCTGTTCCTGCCCAAGCGACCTTGGCTCGAGGTTGAGGTGCGCCCCCGCAAACTCAATGCCGAGCCCGGAGAAATCGCAGAATTCCAGGTGCAGGTGCGCAACCGCAAGAAGGAATTCCGCCGCGCCGTGGCTCGACTCTCGGGCCGCGACGCCGACTGGAAGGCGGGCCTGTTGCTCAAGCAAGAAGACGGCGGGGCACTGGAACCCATGACCAGTTACGGTGACCTCGTGTTCGGTCTGACTGCGCGCGACGAACCCGGCGACCACTACGAGGGCACCCTGCGCGTGCAGATTCCCGAAGACGCCGCGCCCAAGAGCCGCAGCACCGTCGACTTGGAGATCATCCCCTTGGACGAAGGCGATGAGCGGCCCAGGAAGGGCGGCCGTGCCCGGGTGGCCGTCAAGGCAGCCAAGCCCGCCGAACAGGAGTCGCCCATCACCATCACGGAAGTCCTGCACGAGCCGGACAGTCCTGAGGAGGGCGATGAAGTGACCACCACGGCGCACTTGACCAACATCAGCGACGAGCCGTGGAACCTGGAGGTGGCGCTCTTGGTGGATGACCTGATCGTGGACGAGCAGGACATCTCCCTGGCGCCGGGCGAGGAGCGCAAGCTCAGCTTCGGCTGGCGCGCCGGAGCGGGATCCAACAAGGTTCGCTTGCAGGTCCTCGAAGCGGAAGACTAGCCGGCAGCAGACATTGCAGCCGAGCGCAGGTTGCTCCAGCTCTGCCTCGGGCAACTTGATCGGAGACTGCCTCGGGCGCGAGGGCCGATAAAAGGATGGGGGAGAGGAAGAGTGAAGGCTCGGTATTATCCGACGACGCGGCCCATGTCCAGCAGCTCGACGCCCTGAACGGTGTCGATGCCGTTGAGGGCTTCCTCGACGAGGTCGTTGTTGCCCTCTTCATCCTGGACGATGATGGTCGTCATCAAGGCGTTGAGGCCAAACGCGAAGGGCTTGATCTCGAACTGGCGAACCTCGGCCACGTCGGGCAAGGCTTCCTTGATGATACCCTGCAGGGCCTCGAGGTCGACCTCGGTGCCGTCAGGTAGGATGCGGTAGATGAGTAGGACTTCGCCCATGTTCGCGCGCGACTCAGGTTCGATATATCATGGTTGGGGCGCACGCCGCATCACGATGTGGGTCCACGCTGGCCTCGGGCCCGCAAGACCTTGGGGCCGGGCCCCCTTTGGCCCGGCAAGCCCAGAAAGCCTATACAGCGGCCTCAAGTGGACCAACCCATGCCCTTCTGCGCCGAATGCAAAAGCCTCGTCTACCCCAAGGACGGCACGCTAACGTGCAAGAAGTGCGGCTGGAGCGATTCGGGGCCGGCCGAAAAGAAGATCGTGCAGAGCGGCACGGCCACGGCGAAGGAGACGGTGGTGATGGAGGAGAAGGTGGAGTCCCGCCAGATGCAATCCATCGAGTGCCCGAAATGCGGCCACGACAAGGCGTACTTCCACCTCATGCAGACG
The DNA here is from genome assembly GCA_041624075.1 of Thermoplasmatota archaeon. Taxonomy (GTDB): domain Archaea; phylum Thermoplasmatota; class E2; order JACPAO01; family JAHFTW01; genus JBFJVP01. Next base: position 7,191 of record JBFJVP010000119.1, read on the forward strand.
CGCAAGTCGGACGAACCGCCCACCGAGATCAACGAGTGCGCCAGTTGCAAGCATTCGTGGCGCGAGTACTAGTCCGGAGCGCGCGGGCGGGCCGCTGGCCGGGTCGGCCACGGGCTCGCGTAACCGTGGCGGGAATGCCAAACCCGCACGGCCAAGGCCGACCTCCGTTCCAAGAGCCTTAAGACGGCCTCTTGAATGGGCGCCCCTAATCGGGAGCGATCATGTTCAAGGCCAAGGTGAAGGCGGAGACGCTCAAGACGGTCCTCGACGCCGTACACACCCTCGTCGACGAGGCCAAGATTCAGTTGTCCCCGGATGGACTCAGCCTGAAGGCTGTCGACCCGGCCCACGTGGCCATGGTGGACCTCAGCCTCGGCAAGGGCGCCTTCATCGAGTTCAAGGCTGATGACATGGACTTGGGTCTCGACTTGGACAAGCTGAAGGACATCCTGAAGCTTGCCAGCAGCGGTGACGAGATCGGCATCGAGTACAAGGAAGACGCCCACCGGCTCGTGTTCCGCATCGGTCACCTGACCCGCCGCATGGCGCTCGTGGACACGCAGAACATGAGCGACCCGAAGGTGCCGAACCTGAACTTGCCCAACAAGGTGTCCCTGATGGCTGGCGAAGTGCTGCAGGGCATCAAGGCGTCCGACGCTGTGAGCGACCACATTGCTCTCATCGCTGAGGGCACCACCTTCGAATTGGTGGCCGAGGGAGATACGGATCAGGTTCACTTGAAGCTGGAAGGCGACGATTTGGTCAAGATCGAGGCACCGGAACGCAGCCGTTCCATGTTCAGCCTCGACTACTTCTCCAACATGGTGAAGGCAGTCAAGGGCAACGAGGCGCTGACCCTGAACCTGGGCACCGATTACCCGGTGAAGATGGAGTTCGACATCGCCGACGGCGCTGGGCACATCGTGTACCTCTTGGCGCCGCGCATCGAGTCGGAGTAGTCTGACCAAAGGGCACCGGTCGGGGTCGTTGTTCGCACATCGAATCCGGTAAACCGCTTGCATCGACAGTAG
>JBFJVP010000120.1:0-8209 GCA_041624075.1 Thermoplasmatota archaeon
AGGCGCATGGCGCGCCAAGGCCGCGGGCCTGGTTGGACCTTGTGCCGATGAGTCACTGGATCACCGGCATTGGGGCTGCTGCTTGCGCCGGTTCCCCGGGGGTCCGAACCGCAGCTACGGGTCGCAGGGGAAGTTGATCCAGCCAGCAATGGTCAACATTCCAACGGAGGCCGGGCAGCTGGTGTTGGTCGGGTGGACGCAGGCTCGGTGACCCATGTCGCTGGTGTCGCGGGGAATGTAGACGACGCAGCCGTTGCGGTATTCGATGTCATCGGTGGGCAGGGGCTCGCGCGCCTCTGCGGGGAGCGTGGCGGCAACGAGTGCAAGTGCGACGGCGGCGACAGCCAATGAGCGCATGGCGCGCCCAGCCCCGTGGGCTGGAAGGGGTTTTCGGCGATGCAGCCCGTGAGTGCCTTCTGCCACCTGTGCCCGCCACCTTCATACAGGAGGACCGTTGGCCGATCTGTGCCCTCCTTCTGTCCGACCTGCCGGGGCCTGATGCGACCCGTCGGCGGCGTTCTCCAGTGCATTCACTGCAGCCGAGCGGGCAAGGCGCGCACAGTTTTGGCAGGCGGCCGGTCGATCCGGTTGCAGCAGGGCCAGCAGGGCCTCATGGGCACCGGTGTGGCATCCGAGACAGCCGCGACCGCCGCCGGAGTGGATCCGACGCTGGCGCCTCGGCCAAGCACGTGGGAGGGCGCCCAGCGATCGCCCGAACCACACCCTCAACTGGGCCTGTTTCCCCATGACACCATCCGGGACGGTCAGCGGCGCTTCACGCGGGACGTGACGCTGGCAGTGCAGGGGGGCCGGCACGTGGTGGCCAACGCACCCACCGGCATCGGCAAGACCGCTGCGTCTCTGGCGCCTGCCCTGGCGCATGCCATCGAAGCCAAGCGGACAGTGCTGTTTCTGACGAGCCGACAGAGCCAGCACCGCATCGCGGTGGAGACGTTGCGCCTGGTGGCAGAGCGGCGCGGGGTGGCCGCCAACCTGGTGGATCTGGTTTCCAAGCGCGACATGTGCCTGCGGCCGGAGGCCAACGACATGCACCCTGCCCGGTTCCCGGATTTCTGTGGCAGGGAGACCCGCACGAAGAGTTGTTCCTACCTGGGCGAGGTGGACGAACAGACGCTGGGCCGCGTCAGATCTGGCGTTCTGCACGTGGAGGAGTTGATGCAGGTGGCCAAGGAGGCCCACCTGTGCCCTCATCTCGTGGCGATGGCCGCAGCGCCCAAGGCGAATGTGGTGGTGGCTGATTACAACCACTTGTTCAGTGACATTCGGGACCGAAGCCTGGAGAAGCTGGGCATCGATCTGGCGGACGTGGTGCTCATCGTGGATGAGGCGCACAACCTCCCGGACCGCATCCGACAGAACCACGCCCACCGGGTCACGGGTTTCCTGTTGGATCAGGTGGAGGGTGAGGCCCGTCAACACGCCTTTGCGGATATCGTGGAGGATGTCCGGGCGCTGCGGGATGCGCTGGACTTGCTGGCCAGTGATGCGGTCAAAAATGGTCGCGCCGAGAAGGGACGCCTCGGGGACGAGGAAGCCCAAGTGGCCCGCGTGGATCCTGATGCGCTGCATGATGCCTTCGAAAAGGCGCGCAATACGGGCACGCTAGGCCTTCACCGCACCCTGACGGACGTGGTGGAATCCTTGGGGCCCCTGGTTTCCAAGGTCCGAAAGGGGACGGACGCGCAGGTGTACGCCGAGGAGTTGCGGGAGACGCTCGAGGACTGGGGCCGATTCGTGAGCGGCGCGTTGCGGTACGTCCAGTGGGATGGGGACAGTGTGCAACTGCATGTTCGGCTGCTTGATCCCGCTGTTCCCGCTCGCAAGGTCTTCGATCACGTGCACAGCGCGATTCTGATGAGCGGTACGCTGCGACCGCCGGAGATGATTCGTGACCTGTTGGGCCTGGAGGAGGCGCGCACCACGGTTCGTTCGTATCCGAGTCCGTTTCCGACGGAGAACCGGCTGGTCTGCGTGGCGACGGGCTACTCGACCCGTTTCAAGGAGCGTAGCCCGCAACTCTGGGACCGCATCGCCCGCAGCCTGACGGATGTCGCCTTGTCGAGCCAGGGGAACATCGCGGTTTTTGCGCCCAGCTATGCGATCCTGCGGGATGTGCGCCATGCCTTGGAGTCGTGTCATGTGGACAAGGAGGTCATCGTGGAGGATCCCGGCATGGGCAAGGCGGAGCGGGATCGGGTGCTGGACACGCTTGAGGGCGCAAGGCGGCGCAAGGGAGCCTTCTTGTTCGGCGTGCTTGGCGGGTCGTTTTCGGAGGGTGTGGATTTCAAGGACAACCTCCTGTCCGTCGTGGCGGTGGTGGGGCTTCCCCTGGCCCCTCCTGACTTGCAGGTGCAGGCCACGATCGGCTACTACGAAGCGAAGTTCCCTGGCCGTGGCCGCTCCTACGGGTACATCTATCCGGCCATGAACAAGGTGTTGCAGGCGATGGGGCGGGGCATTCGCAGTGAAACCGATCGCTGCGCCATTCTGCTCTTGGACGAGCGGTACCTGGAGCGGCAGTACCGGGCCATCCTGCCGGAGGATACCCAGTTGTTGGCAAGTGCTGACCCTGGTTTCACGGTGGCGTCGTTCCTACAGGCCCACAACCTCTAGCGGGGCGCGTGGGCAGGGTGGGCCGCGTCCGGCCGGCGAGCCTTTGTGGTGGGCTGGGCGTGGCTGGTTGTGCGTCCCGACCTCGTGATTCGTCTTGGCATCCTCGGGTTGCCCCTGGCTGGCTTGGCGCTGGCGGCATCCACTTGGTCGCGAGGGGCGTGGCTGGAGCCCGGTGATGCTGGTTTTGAGGCTTGGGTTGCCACGCCGGCGTTTGGCGCGTGGGCATCGGCGAGTCTGAATGCGACGGTGTGGTTGGCGTTCGGGTTGTTGGCGTTGGCGGCAGCACTTGCCCGGAGGGCTCCCCGCGGCCCGTTGGCTTGGGGCACATTCCTTGGTGTGCTGGGCTTGATGGTGAACCTGGTGCCAGCGGGAATGTACCGGATCGTGTGGCCGGAGGGGCCTGAGGCGGCGGCTGCGGTGGCGGCCAACGGCACGTACCTGGTTTGGCTCTGGTTTGCCCGGGTGACGGCGGTGGCGGGTGGCGCCCTGCTGGGGTGGTGCGTGCTTCGTGCCGGGTGGCCGGGGTGGCTTGGCGTGGCCTTGGCGGTGGGCATTGGCCTGATGTTTGTGCGCGCCTGGCACTGGTTGGAGGTGGCCGGATCCCTGGTTTTGGCGGTTGCCTGCGTGGGCTTGGCTTGGCATGCATGGCGCCCCAGATGGCCTGCCGGGCGACAACGGCCGGCAGCAGACAGCCGGCGGCTCGGTTAGGGCTCCCACAGGGCGCTTCGAAGTGCATCGGAGAAACCGAAGAACGCGTCCTCGGCGGGGCGGGAGGGCATGGGGCTTCTGCCCAGCAGCACGTCGAGGGCGGCCCCGTAGGTGTGTTCGCTCACCTCGCCGTAGCCCATCTTGGGGTAGAACGCCACTTCCGCTTCAACTGGCTCCGGGATGCAGTTGCGGCTGCGGGTGCCGTCGAAGCGTGAATCGTGACTGCTGGGGTCGGCTGTTTGGCGAATGACTTGATGCAGTTCCGCCGCAGTCAGGCGCCCGTCGGCCAGGGGACCCTGCTTTGGCTCGGCCCCCGGCTCCAGTGCCACCAGGCTGCCTGTGCCGGCCAGAGCGAGTTCGCCAAAGGCGGTGCGAACGTCCTGTAGGAGGCGGGCCGCGTAACCGGCTACACGGGGACTGGAACTGGAGGTGCCCCCAAACGTGTCCTGTCCGTATCCGTTGGCGGCGGCGGCACGGGTGCCGTGGCCATCCATAACGACGTGGGGGTTCAGGTTGGAGAAGTCGCTGAAGCCGCAGTTGTCGTTGGCACCCACAACCAGTACGCCCGGGATGCCGGCGTGGGGACTGGTTTCAGTGGGTTCGGCGTAGAAGTTGCCTGCCGGCACGACCACGAGTTTGCCGCGGGCCACGGCATACTCCACCGCATCCGGGTAGCCGCGCATGTAGGGCGGGGTCTGACCAGGCACGGCGGTTTCCTCCCTTGCCAGGGGGAAGAAGTTCTGGATGTTGGTGTGGATGATGTCGATCCACATCTGGTCGGCGGCCCAGCGAAGTGCTTCGGCGTTGAGGGCGTAGGGGTCGGGCCCGCGACCTCCTTGGGCGCTGGTGTCCATGATGGCCAGCAGGACGTTGGGCGCGAAGCTGTAGGAGGTGCCTGCGATTTGGCTGGCTGCCCGTGCGCCGTGGGCGTGGAACGGTTCGGGGTCGTTGCCGACGGCCCCTGCCACATCGAAGACCGGTGCCGCGTCCAAGGGGTGGGCCCACAGGGCGATGAGGTTGGTTCCTGGAACCCAGGCGGGCCCGGGCGCTGTTCTGAGTTTGTTGAGTTGGTCGATGGACGCCTGGACATCGTTGGCGTACTGGTGGCCCAGTTGCAGATCCAGCCGGGTTGCCGTCAGAGGGTAGCCTGGGAGGTACGAGGCCGGGGCCTCGGTCGTGCTTCGGCGGAAGGTTGGGTGGAAGGGGTTGACGCCGGTGTCGAGGGTGGCGACGACCACGATTGCGTCGGCTTCAGTGGCGCCGGGCGCCGAGGAGCCTCGAGAATCGTCGTGGGCGGCGAGGTGTGTCCACGGCGCCTGGGTGGGTGCCACGCAGCCCGCTAGCAGCATGCCTGCCACGGCTGTTACGCAGGCGATCCACCGGATGCACCAGAACCACCTGAAGTGCACGTACAAAACAACGTGGAGAAGCGGGTATAGTCGTTATGACATGCATTCACGGAGTAGGCCGAGCCGGGCCGGGCCCACCGGAGCCATGGTGGCTCTGCTCGGCCTCCCTCAACCTCGCCCCCGTCACGGTCAACAATAGTCCGTGGAACAGGAACAGGGCAAACCCGGCCCACACCAGCGACAAGCCGGGGAGGCTCAGGGCATGCAAACGAACCTTCGTGACCTCCTGCCCCTCGACCAGCCGCTGGGACGACTGGTAGGAGGTCACCCAATCCCGCGTGTCCTGGCACTCCCCAGCAGGATCGATGCAAACGGCGTCGAGGTCGAAGTAGAGGTCGCTGTGCCAGAGCCGCAGGGTCGCGGGCAGCGGGTAGTGGCTGCCCGTCTGGGGTTCCCAGTACAGAACGGGCCGCGCAGCACCCACCTCGGAGCCTCCCCGGGTCGTGTTGACCACGACGTACGTCGTTGCCTGGTACACGCCATCAGCCTCCGGTACGGACTCCGTCGCCCCGGCAGCGATCTCGTAGCTGCCCAACTCCAGACCCTCGCCGACGGCGGCCTCCTCCCGCAGTTCGTGGGCGAAGTACGTCGAGGTGGCAAACCCGACCAATAGGAGCGCCACGGCCATGTGCAGCCCGTGGTTGGCCACTTGACGAAGCCGCTGGGAGCGGCGGCGGGGATTCTGTTCGACCGGCCGCGTTGAACCCAAGTAGAGCCAAAGTGCCGCCAACGCCAGGGGCGCCGCCAGGACGTAGCCTGCCAGCGCTGCCACCAGCAAGTGCAAGGGGACCGCCAAGCGCGCCAAGGTGGGATCGCCTGCCAGCAACCTGTGGACGAAGTACAACAGGATCAGGGCGACGCCGCCCAGCAACTGGATCGGCCAGGCGGACTCGAAGCTTAGCGCCCCGAAGCCCACCCGACTGGGCGGATTGAGCCAGAACGCCACGTTGAGCAAACCCGCGCCCAGCAGCAGCCGGCCAGCCAGGCGGGCCCGCCGATCGCCCCGCGTAAGAATGGCACTGCGGTGGAGCCGATCGAAACCCGCCCACGCCGCAGCCGCGGCCAGCAGGGTCAAGAAGGCCCCACCCGCCGCGCTAAACGCCGCTGCGGCGCCGATGGCAAGGACCAACGCCAACCCGGCAAAGGCAAGGCTTCGCTGGCGGCCATGGGCACCATAGCTCAGGTAGACGATGAGGCCAAGCAGGACCGGCGCAGCGAGGTACGGCAGGCGGGCATCGTAGAAGGCACGGTCCCAGCCGTTCACGCTGGCCATGCTGAACAGGAAGATCACGAGCAGGCCCAGGCTCAGGGTCAGGATGGCGGCGTAAGCGAGAGTCCTGTCATTGACCCAGGCCAACCGTTTGCCCTTGCGCGGCGCCTCCGCCACGTCGGGCGCAACCAGGGCCGGGCCAGCCGCAAGCAGGCCGGAAGCGACGAGAAGGACCAGCAAGCCGATGCCGGTGCGGCCCAACGTAACCATGCTTGCGACCTCAAACAGCAGGCTCGTGGCACTCACCGGCGCCACCAGTGCGAGCCCGGCAAACGCACCAAGGCCCCCGGCAACGATTCGGCTTGCCCGTGGCCAGGTGTTGTGCGTGCGCGCCAGGCTCCTAGTCCAAAGAGCCAGGGCGCCCGCGATGGTCGCCAGGAACATGCCCACATAGGGCAGGAGTTGCGGCTCAACCGCCAGGATGTCCAGGAAACGGCCCGGCGCGTCGGGATTGAAGGTGTTGGTGGGATCGGTGAAGGCGTGCACACTGACCCACAAGCCGCTGCGGGTGCTGATGGTCGACAACACGGTCAGCGCCAACGGCAACCACGCCAACAGGGGACCCGCCGACTCATAGCGGCCATACTTGAGGTGATGAACCTGAGCGTGCAGGTAGGCCGTGAGCGCCAGCCACGGCAACAGGTTAGCGACCTCCACCGGATCCCACGCCCAGTAGCCGCCAAAGCCCAGGGTGTAATACGCCCACAAGCCACCCAAGCCCAGCCCCGCCGTGGCAAGGAACCAGCCCGCCCGCGTCCACGTCAAACTGATGCGACTCCACTGGTTGGTCCCAGTGACCATGTGGGCCATGGCGGCCGCCGCCGGAATGGTCGCCAACGCGTACGCCACGAACTGGATGGGCGGATGGATCAACATGTACGGCGACAACAGCGTCGGATTCAGGCCATTGCCCAGGGGACGGCCGCGCAGGAAGAACTCGTCGGTGACATGGAACGTGTCCTGGCGTGCCGCCGCCAGCAGGAACAAGAAGGCGTAGGACAACAGGAACAGCCCGGTCCAGGCACGGGCATGCTCCAAACCGGCGTCCCGCCGACCAACAGGCGTGCGCAGCATCAAGGCGCCAACCAAAGCCAAAATGGTCGCCCACAGCAGCAAACTACCCTCACGTCCAGCCCACACGCCTGCAAGCCGATAATGGACGGGCAGGTCCGTGCGCGTGTACAAGAACACGTACTCAACGCTCAGGTCCGCTAGCAGAAACCGGCTGGCCAAGTGAAGAACCGACACCGTCGCCAGCCCTGCCGCCAGCCACATCAACTGGCGAGCCCACGCATCAGCCGCACGCCGCCCCCTCAAGTGGAGGGCTTGGGCCACCAGTGCACCACCAGCCGCAGCCGCAGCTCCCGTCACCAGGAGATTGGCTCCCGCCAAGAGACTCACGCCCGGCCCCCAAAGCGCGGAGCTGCCAAAGCAACGCCACCGACCAGGCACGCCACCACAGCAATCCACAGGTTGTCGGGTGCCTGCCAATAACGGGCACCAGCCGCCTCGCGCCCCAAGTACGCGGCGTGGCCGCGCTCCTCGGCCAACTCCTCCACGACCGTGTCCCCGTACAGGCAGGGCGCACACCACGTCGCGGAGTACAATTCAAGCAGCACACCCTTGGCTTCCTGCCGCGTGACGCCCTCATCACCAGCGCGATGGGTGGTCGCCTGCACCACTTCCAGGGGCTCAAATCGCAGGCCATGGCCAGCGCCTTGCTGCACCCACGCCGAAACGAACAGCTGGGAGCGATCCCACCCCTGCTTGACATCGAAGATGAAACCCGCCTCCCGGGGCGCCAAAGGCCCGTCAGCTGCGCCCGCCAACGCCGCCAGCGGGCCCGCGTCACGAACCGCCCGAACCGTGAAACGGTGATCCGTCACGCCATTGCCAAGGCCCGGGGGCGGCTCGTAGAAGACGTGATCCTCGGCCAAGGCAACCCACAAGTGCAGATCGTCCCCCGACACGTCGGCCAACGGAACCACGACCACTTCGGCGAGCAAGCGATCCCCGTCGAAGCGGGACTTGACCTCCAACACGACGGGGCTGGCCTCGCCAACGCGCTGGTCCAGGGCCGCCTCGTAGGCCGCACGCGTCGCCATGTAAGGCGCATCTCCATCCGGCAACCCCTCGATGGGAACGATGCCATCCACCACCATGCTGGGATAACCGAAGCCATCCCGCC
>JBFJVP010000121.1:0-8182 GCA_041624075.1 Thermoplasmatota archaeon
ATGGCGAGCGGAGGAGGGCGGCGCTGCCGCCCCCCTCCCAGGCCCGCGTACGCTGGCCCATGCAGCGCGAATGGCCCTCGCCCCAAGACGGGTGACGAGGCCAACAAGCAGCCAATAGCCTACTCGTCGCCGCGCTTGAGCACCCGCACGTGCTCGCCCTTGACCGTGATGGGAATCGGCACCATAGACTCGATGAGTTCGACCGTGATCTCTTCACGGGCATCATCGACTCGCGTGACCTTCGCCTTCTCGCCGCGGAAGGGGCCAGAGACCAATTCCACGATGTCGCCCTCGGCGATCTTCGCGACACTGCTGACTGGCTGTAGGAAGTGGGCGATCTCATCAAACGGCACATGCCGGGCCTGCCCAGTGGGATCCTTGATCAGAGCGCGAGCGTAGCTGACGCCACGCACCGCCTTCTCAGCCTTCAGAGGGTCATCGGTTTCGATGAACACGTAGCCCCGCAGCTCCGCCGGCGCAAGCAAGCTGAAGATAGGGAACTTGAACTTCCGCGCCTTGGCCACCAGCATTTCGGCGACGCGCCGCTCCTGGCCAACCTGGGTTTTCAGGGTCAGGATCGCGGTTTCCGGAGTGGGATCTTCATCTGCCCACTCGGCGGGCACTTCGATCTCGGCAGGGGGCTCGGGCTCGGCCGGCTTCTCAGCCGCTTCGACCTTCTTTGCCATCTCGTCATCACTGGGAAGAATGCCCAGTCCGCCGTCGTCATCCATGAGTCCCTCTGTGGCGCGCTTCCGCTGGCCCAGTTGAGGTGCCAAAAGAAGCAAGTGCCGCGACTGGCGCTTCTTTCTTAAGCATTTGGCACGGGGCCAGGGCCGTCGCCGACAGGAGCAACTAGACGCCCAGCAAGCCGAGAATCCAATCCATCAGGAGATAGATGGCGAAGCCGATGCCACCGATTAGGAAGATACCAATCAGCACGATGGTACTTGAGCGGCGGAACTCCGCCGGCTCCGGCTTGCGCGCCATGCGAAGCACACGGGCGTAGCGTCCCTTTCCGATGCGGTTGAAGCGCTTCTCGACGCGGTGCTGGACGTCCCACGCCTTGTCCATAAACGTGCGCTCAGTCATGACGGGCTGCCGACCCGACCCCTACTTATGAACGATTCGGCCCCGCGTGGTCGCCCCGCGGTCCGCCAAGGACTTTCTACGTCGTTCGGGGTCGCCGACCCATGGGTCGAATGGTTGGCGTTGCGGCCGCCTGGATTGTGGTGTTGGCCGGCTGCGTGGACAACGACGAGGACGCGACTGATCCATCCGGGCTGGGCTTGGCGGCGTACCTGGTGGACTACCCCGGCGCTGAGAACTGGGCGCCCGGCACGGAGCACGGGTGGCTGCTGAGGATCTCCAACCCCACCAACAGCACGCTGCAAGCCGTGGTGGCCCCACTGGGCGTCTCGGATGCCCCCTACTTCTACGCGCACGAAAAGCAAGGCGCGATGCCGGACATCGTAACGCCCGATGGGCCCGACGGCGTCGGCGGTCTGCGCACGACGCTTGAGCCAGGCGAGGCGGCTCTTGTCGTGATGCAGGTCCGGGCGTACGCGAACGAAACAGTTCCCTGGGGCGGCTTCCGCGTTCACACCATGGACGGCGACACCCGCGTCGCCACCGCAGACATCGAAAGGCAGGTGACAGTCATGGAAGGGCGCAGCGTCACTGCCGGCGATCACGTCCAAACCGCCACCATCGGAATGTGGGTCAACGGCACCAGCTTCTACACCAACATCGCGGCGCTCAACGACGACCCCGAGTTCCCCGCCGGCTACAACCGAAGCGAATTCGGCGGCGACCCATTGCCCATCTACGTCTACCAGAACGACCGCAGTGAACAACCCGCAGGCTCACGGGACACGTGCCACTTCACCACCATCCGCGGGTACAACGACCTGTTGCTACAGCAAGGCGAACACGGCACGAGCGCTCGATTCCTGGAACCCGAGGAGGCCTACACCCGCGACGGAGCCGAAGACCACCCCCTCTACGGCGACGCCATGGTGTTTCTCAACACCATCGTGTCACACGACGGTGCCACCACCGTGGAGGACCGGGCACCCAACCCCGGCGGCGCCTGCTACGACCCACGCAACGTCATTCCGGCCGGAACGCTGCCGCCAATCTAGAGCGGAATCCGGGGCCCTGGGCCACGTGTCCAATGTGCACAAACGTCCGGCCCATCGGGACGCACGACGGGCTAGGCCAGACCGAGTGCTCCTACGTCTCCGCGAGCACCGGGACCAAGCCCGCTATGCTTGCAGCTAGAGCAGCCATTGGCTTGGGCTAACCGAGGCAGCAAGGCCCAGCCCGACGACCTCGATCTTCAGCCGACCGGAAAGATCCGCTCGACCAATCTGAACGACCGCAGACCTACGGCCCGCGGCCCTTCTAGAGCACGAAGTCGATTCCGACTTCACTGCGCTGGCGAGCCTGCTTGCGGGCGCTGGGGCCAAGGATCTGGCGGCTCTTGACGCCCGTGATGACCAGCATCGTACGAATGGCGCGGTCGAGGGTCTGGTCGACACTTGTACCCCAGATGATCCGGGCGTCGGGATTGACGCGGCTGTAGATCTCCTCCACGACGCGTTCCGCCTCCGACAGGGTCATGTCGATGCCGCCGACGACGTTGACGAGCGCGCCCGTGGCGTCGCTGATATCCACGTCGAGCAGCGGGCTGTTGAGTGCCTCCAGAACAGACTCGGTCGCACGATCGTCGCCGTCGGACTCGCCGAGGCCGATCATGGCCACGCCACCGCGCTTCATGATTGTCTTCAGGTCAGCGAAGTCCAAGTTGACAAGGCCAGGCTTGGTGATCATCTCGGTCAGACCCTTGATGGAGCGCATCAGCAGCTCGTCGGCCACCTTGAACGCCGCCGTCATGGGCAGGCGCGGCGCAATCTCCAGCAGCTTGTCGTTGGGGATCACGATCACGGTGTCGCAAACGTCGCGCAGCCTCGCCAAGCCGGCCTCGGCGTTCTCCATGCGAACTGCGCCTTCCACGCTGAATGGCAGGGTGCAGACCGCAATGGTCAGGGCACCGGCCTCGCGGGCCAGCTTGGCCACAACCGGCGCGCTGCCGGTGCCGGTTCCTCCGCCCAGGCCGCAGGTAATGAACACCATGTCGGCGCCACTAACCGCGCCGCGGATATCGTCCTCGGTCTCCATGGCGGCCTCTTCCCCGATCTGGGGCAGGCTGCCGGCACCGAGGCCGCGAGTCAGGTGGCGCCCGATGAGCATCTTGTGAGGCGCGCGTGAGCTCAGCAGGTGCTGGGCGTCGGTATTCATGGCGACGAGGTCAATGTCGCCCAGGTCTTCTTCCAGGCACCGCTGGATCGTGTTGCTGCCGGCACCGCCGCAGCCAAACACCTTGATGCGGGTGGTCAGGGAGTGGAGCACGCGCTCCAGTTCCTGGTCGTGGCTAGCGTCCTGGCGGGCATATCCATTGCCGGCCGGCGCCGTGCGCACACCAACCGCAGGCTGGGTGGCGCTGGAAGCCTCCAGCTCGGCGCGAGCCATGGCTTCGCGAATGATCTCCTTCATGTGCATCCCCTCGGAGATTGCTCTCCCAGGTGGTGCGGTACGCAGGCGCTTGGCAAAAGGTTTTGCAGCCGGGTTCCCGTGGAAACGGCGCCTTCATTGAAGCGGCAGCAGCCCCGGACGACGCTTCAACCCCGCAACCTTGAACTGCGGGTGAACAGCCGCAGAACCACCACGAAGAGCCACACATCGAAGAGCACGAACCACCACAGGGTCGGAGCGATGGGAAGGTCATGCACGCCCAGAGTCGCGCCCCGCAGCGCATCCACGATGTACAGGATCGGGTTGAGGCGGCTGGCGAACGCCAAGTCGGGGGGCAACTCACTCACCGGGTAGAACACGCCGCCCAGGAACGTGAGGGGCGTCAGGATGAACGTGAGGGGCACGAAGATGTGGTCCCAGCGGCTGGCGTACAGACCCGCGATGAGGCCCAGGAGGGCAAAGGCCACGCAGGACGCCACGAGGATGATGACGAATGGAATCGGCTGCAGCGCCCACCCGTCGGTGATGGGCCACGCAATGGCCAGTGTCAGACCACCGATGATGATGCCCCGGCTGGCCCCCGAGAAGGCGTAAGCCAACACGATCTGGCTGTTCTTGAGGGGACTGGTAAGCACATCCTCAATGTAGCCAGCGCGGCGGCTGTCGAACAAGCTGCTTGACGTGTTGTTGTAGGCGTTGGTGATGGCACCCTGCACCACCAGGCCCGGCGCCAGGAACGCCAGGTACGGCACGCCGTCGAAGGTGCCGATGCGGCCGCCCAACGCGTGGCCGAACACGAACAGGAACAACGCCGCTGTCACCACAGGCGGGACGATGGTTTGACCCCACACGTTCCAGTACCGCGCCATCTCGCGGCGCGTCAGCATCCAGGTTCCGTAGAGGCCTGCGCGTGAGGCGTTGCCTGGCGGCGTAGTCACGGGCCCCGGCACTCGGCCATCCCATTTCACGGCGGCGGTGTCGAGACCAACCGGTCGGCCACGCAAGCCACCACCTGGGACCGGCGGGGACGGGGAGTGTGTGGGGTGCAATGGCGCGCGGCTGATGGGTAACCAAATGGGACCAACCCCTTTGCCATACCGCCAGGCGATTTTATATTCCCGTGCGCCCAGGTTGGGCGGGGTTCCGAAATGATTCGATACACAAGCCTCCGACACGCCATGCTACTGGCCACCGCGCTCGCTTTGACCGTGAGCACCGTGCCGCCCGCCGCCGCTGACCACGAATGGGCCTGCAACATGTTCAACGAGATTGATGTCAACGTCTACGAAGTCCGCGATTGCGTCCGCGACACGCCGGGGAACACGTACGAGCACTTGTTCAATGAGAACGGGTACCTGCACGGCGTCGACGAGTGGCTGTTCTTCCTGGCCGACTTGGCGATGGAAAACGCCGACTGGGCACGATCCCAGGCGTGCCCGCCGTCAGGCGACGTCCATGACTGCACGCCCTAGCGGCGGGGCGCGACCGCCGTTTCGCATCCCTGCAGGCGTATTGGTGCAAACCGATTGGTTACGTCGTGGTCTTGGGCGGCACAAATTATTAAGATCAAATTGGCAGAATAAGCGGCGAGGCGCCACCATGTCTAAACGATTAGGCTTTGAAAACTTGAGAAAATGGCCCTTTGCTATTTTCGCCGCCGCGACCCTTTCCCTGGGCGTACTTCCCACAGCCAGCGCGCTCCACGATGACCAATGCTATCGATATCCGATGGCGGAAAATCTGGTTGATTGTGGCAGCGAATTCCAGCATAACATCAATTGGTTCATGTGGGAGTTTTGTGGCGGGGATCGCACCAGTGACTGCACCAATGCCGTCGTGGAATTATACCGGGAATTGCGCCAATCTGTGGCAGCGGCTGTGTGTCCTCCCGACGGTATCATCAGCGATTGCCAGCGCATCGCCGAGGAGGCGATGAATGCTGCTCTGAGGGCCTTGTGTCCACCAGCCGGCTCGCCGGCTGATTGCGAGGCTCTCGCCCTTGGGGTGGTGGCCGACATCTCTGCGATCGTCCAAAACGCGCTGAGGCCCGCGTGCCCGCCAACCGGGGCGACCGGAGATTGTGTCACAGCGGGCCTGCGGGCGTTTGGCGATGTCGTGGACACTGTCGATGGCGCCGTGCAAGCCGCGTGCCCTCCGTCGGGAAGCGTCGCGAGTTGTCAGTCGCGGGTTGAGGGCTTGGTGGCGCAAACGCTGCGACTGGTATGTCGGCCGTCCGGCTCGGTCGACGACTGCTCCAACGAACTGCTGGCTCTGGTTGCCGATGGGCAGGGTATCGTGGGGGCGGTTCAACGCGCCGGCTGCCCGCCGTCGGGCTCTGCCGGCGATTGCATGCACCACGTCCCGGCAGTCGTTGTGCCTGAGCCCCCTGGTCCCGGCACCTGTCTGGTGAACCATCCGGGCATCCAGGTCACCGTGGAGCCTGTACCCGGCCAGAGCGGTTCGCTTGTTGTGCCATTGGGCCCGGTTTCGGCCACGGTGCCGGGTTTCACGTTCGAGGCGCTTGGAAGGAAGGTCGAGCAGGGGCCGACGCCAGTGACGGTTCCGCTGGAGCCAGTTGTCATTCCATATGAAACACCGGGCACGACGAATGGTGGGGTGAACACTGGCCCCATCGTTTTCTGCCTGACCTGACGAAGTCCTTGGCCCTTCTCCCATTCACCCAGGACATTTAGATGCCAACTAATTATGAATTGGCTAGTCAGTTCATTTTATCACATTGAACAAAACACATAGCTGCATTCACGCGGGCAGCGCTCCTATGCCTAACGGCCCTGCCCGGGATCTCCGCCAGCCACGGCGAAAGCTGCAGCCCGGACCGCCACGACGTACCGGCGACCACGCAATTCCTCGGCCGCCAGCAGCAAAGGGACCGTGAAGACATCATGCAGGACATCTGCGAGGGCACATCCGCCCAGTCGTGCCTGGCCGCCGTCCGCGACCTGAGCCAGGAAATCGTGGACTTGCTGGCAGAAACTCTCCTGCCCGTCGTCTGCCCGTCGTCTGCCCGCCGTCCGACTCCGGGGCAAACTGCCTGGAGCGCATCCCGGAGGCGCCGACGCCGACCCCGGTGCCGAGCGCCCCGGCCCCGCCGCCACTGCCCGGAGTTCCCCCATCGACATCCCCCCATGCCGGGCAACGGTGTCGTGGACTAGCCCGGCGCGGGAGCCTAGACTCTGCCCGTGGAGCCCCAGGCCCAAGACATCGTTGTCCCCCTGCCGCCGATCACCATCCCGACCCCCGGCGCTACGTTCGAGCCGCTCGGCCACGGAATCCACCAGGACCGCGACAAGAATGCCATCGACCTCACAGACCCCGTGATTCCGTTCGGAAACCCCCGCGTCCCCGCCGTGCCGGTGCATACCGGCCCCGTCAAGGTGTGCGTGGACCTCTAGCGAGCTGCGGCGCCCTCATTCTTCTTGCCCGTCGGTGCCCCGCCTCGTGAGCTCCACAAACACGTCCTCGAGCTTGCTCCGGGTCACGTCAACGTCGGTGACGGTGGCTCCTGCCTGGTCCAGGCGCCGCAGCAATCCCTGCATGCGGGCTGCGGCGTCGGTAGCCTCCAGGACGAAGCGGCCGTGGTCGGCGTCCCACGAGAAGCCCAAATCAGCGTAGCGCATCCGGGTCGGCCGGCGCTCGGGCGTCACCGTCACGCGCTGCCGGCCGTAGCGGGCCCGCAAGTCGTCCGGGTGGCCGCGTTCGATCAGGCGCCCATGGTCGATCACGGCGACATCGTCGCACAGCGCCTCCGCCTCTTCCAGGTAGTGGGTGGTCAGGAGAACCGTCACGTCCTGCTCGTCGTTGAGCTTGCGAACGTACTCCCACAGGGTGCGCCGGATTTCCACGTCGACGCCAGCGGTGGGCTCGTCCAGGATGAGCAGGCGTGGTTCGTGCATGATGGCCCGGGCCAGGAGCAGGCGGCGCTTCATGCCACCTGACAGGGTACTGGTGCGCTTCTGGCGGTAGTCGTACAGGTCTAAGAACCGGAGCAGTTCCCGGGCCTTGTCGAGGGCCTTGGAGTAGGGCTTGCCGAAGTAGCCGGCGTGGTACGCCAGGATGCGTTCGAGGCCCAGAAAGTCGTCGAAGTTGGGTTCCTGTGGGCACACGCCGATCAGGCGCCGGGCCTGGTCGGGCTGCTTCCAGCAGTCTCGTCCAAACACGCTGACGCTGCCGGCAGTCGGCCGCACCAATCCGATGATGGTGTTGATCGTGGTGGTTTTGCCGGCTCCGTTGGGTCCCAGCAAGCCAAAGAAGCTGCCCTCCGGCACTTCAAGGTCGAGGCCGTTGACAGCACGCTTGCTGTCATACTGCTTCACGAGACCCTGGATGGAGATGGCGGGCATGGCTGCGCCGCCACTCCGGGCGCCTGCTAAAAAAGGCCCGCACCGTCGGATCAGGGGAAAAGGGGGAAGAGTTTGGGCGTGGTTTGCAGTTTATTCGAAGCGCCTGCGCGCGATGGCGGCCCCCAAGGCGACCAGCAGGAGCCATGCAGGCAGCGGCGTGTCGGCGTCCTCTGCCGGATCAGTGTGCTCTGGGTTGCTCCCGTGCCCGGGCGTCACCATGGGCCTGCCTCCATGAGCGCCGTCGCTGCTGTCGGCGCTCTCGGCCGGGTCACCAGTGGCACTGCTGG
>JBFJVP010000122.1:0-8178 GCA_041624075.1 Thermoplasmatota archaeon
CGAGAGGGACATGCCGCTCAGCGTGAATGCGACCCTTCGTGGGGCTCGCGTGAGGTTGCGTACGGCGAGCCGCGTGGCCAGGCTGGCCTTTTGCGTTGCGCGGCGAAGCCAGCCCCCCGGCGTGCGGGATGCAGGTGGCCGCATCGCGGTCGTGATCGGTAGCCTGGCGGCATGGATGGCTGCGCGCAGGCCGCCTATCGCGCAAGCGCCCATGGCCAAAATCGCGAGCGTCGTCAAGATTTCGATCCGCGGCGTCACGATGAGAACGGGAAAGCCGATGATGGATCGATACCATTCGGACAAGGCCGCTCCGCTCATGATGGCGAGGCCTGTACCGGCGACCGCGCCAATGAAGCCGACTGCGATGGCGAGGCCGAGGTAGTGCGTCACGAGGCGTATCGGGCCGGCGCCTAGCGCGCGCAAGATGCCGATCACGGATCGCTGGGCGACGACGAGGCGGTCCATGGTCACTGCAATGGTAACCGTTGCAATCATAAGGCCAATGAATGCAACGATGGGTGAGAATTGTTGAAATCCTTCAATATCTGACTCGGCGATTTGGTAGATGAAGGTGTCTTCGCGCACCTCCAGAGACCGCCAGCCCAGCCCGGCGAACCTTTCGGGTTGTGCATCGTATAATTGCACTGCGCGGCGGGCCTTGGTTTCCTCTTGCCCGGGCGTCATGCGCACAAGCATATCTGTGGCCAGCGGCAGGTCGTTTCCGTGCAGCGGCTCCTGGGCGCGCACGAGTTCTTCCAGTTTCTCCTGGGCAACCCACACAATCGCGCTTGCGCCGGGATCGAAGATCAAGAGTTGTGGATTGGTCCATGGGAACAGGAATTCTGAATTGAGCGCGACGCCTTGAATGTTGAAGAACGTTGATTGCCCCAGAATTGTAGCCTCCAATCGTTCGCCGTGTCGGATGCCCTGGGCGTCGGAGAATCCAGCGTGAAGGAATGCTCCTTCCATCGTTCCAATGGGCACAATGGTGGCGCGTGCTTTTTCGCCGGGCGTACAGGCGTAGTTCCAGGGCTTTTCTGCACGTACGCAAATGTCGTTAATTTTTGGCCAGGCGTGGGAGGGCATTCCGATAAATTGGGCTTGCACGGGCTCGCCATCGATATCGATGACTCCCAGGAGACTTAGGCGGGTCGTGGCCGTGGAAACATGTTGGATGCCGTGACTGCCAAGAAAACCTGCGGGCTCTGCTGGCACGGGTCCGGGCGCGTCCATCTTGATGAAGAGGTGTGCCAGTTGATTGGCTTCGTACATGTGGTCGTAGCTTTCCCGCAAGTCGCCGTAGGATTGGTAGAGGGCCCCGGCGAGCGCCATTCCGGCGGCAACAACGGTTGACAGGAGAATGATTCGGCCGCGCATGGCCCAGGCATCACGTCGGAGCTTCTTGCGCAGCAAGGCGCTCATTTCTGCTCCAGCCGGCCGTCCTTAAGTTCCATCACGCGGGCGTCCCCCCCGAGGGTCGGGTCGTGAGTGGCCAGCAAGATCGTCATTCCCTGTTTGTTGAGCGCGTGCAGCAGGGCCATGACGTCCCTGGATGTGCGAGCGTCAAGGTTTCCCGTGGGCTCGTCGCCGGCAAGAAGCAGGGGCGCCTTGACGAGCGCTCGCGCGATGGCGATTCGCTGCTGCTCGCCGCCGCTTAGCTGGGACGGAAAGCGATTGGCCTTGTCGGACATGCCAACTTGGTCCAGAACCCCCTTGGAACGGCCCTCGTCTGGTTTGCCTTGCAGTTCGAGGGCCAGGGCAATGTTCTCCAAGGCAGTGAGCGTTGGCACCAGGTTGTAGAATTGAAACACGTAGCCGACGGCGTCGCGCCGATACGCTGTGAGGCGACGCGGGCCATACCCTGTAACATCGACGTCGCCGACTCGAACCGTTCCTTCATCCGCCCGGTCAATGCCGGCAATGATGTTCAGCAGCGTGGTCTTGCCGCTGCCGGACGGCCCGTAGAGCGTGACGAATTCTCCAGCCTCAACGTCCAAATCGATGCCGCTGAGAACCTCCACGCGCACATCCCCCATCTTGTAGGCTTTCTTGACGCCTCGAACCTCGATCAGGGGCATGGCCGCCTCCGCCAGGCGATGAAAGCCAGGCCAAGGAGTAGCAGCCCTGCACCTGGACCGGAGATGCCGTTGTCTTCCGTGCTGGGCCGTGGACCCAGATCAAGGGGAACAATCTGCTCGTGGCGTTCTCCTTCGGCGTCCGTGTAGGCTAGCAGGACGTTCAGTGGCTCATTGCTGTTGGTGGGGTCGGCTGGCGAAAAGGTGGCCGTTGTGTGGTCCCCTGGGCGCATGTTGCCGAGGAAAACCGCTGCGGCAGGCCGCGTCTGGACCGGGCCGTCGGGGCCAATTCGAACCTCAACGGCATTGGCGAGGCCGATGCCTACGTTGCTCACTGTAAGCGTCAATTCGTCGTCGGTCCACTCGTCGAGGCCCACCCGCAACTGGATTGATGCGCGAATCTGGACGGCGAAAGTGGAGCTTGAAAAGCCGGTGGTTCCCGTGCTGTCCGAATAGCTGAATGCGAAATGCAATGGAATGATTCCGGGTGGTGCGCTGGTGGGCGCGGCCAATTCGAGGGGAAGCCGGACTGTTTGGCCGACGGCTAGGCGGTCAACGCGAAATTCGTTGCCGCCACCCAGGGGCAGAACGCGTCCAGAGGCTTCGCTCCAGTTGCCTCGAATGGAGATCAACGTGGCTGAACCGGCGTTGCGAAGGCTGAGCGTGAACGGGCTCGCGCCGCCGGGGCGCAAATCTCCTCCTTCCAGGGGACCGACGCTGAGGGGGGACGGGGAACGTACCTTGAAGACGATGCTGAACGTGACGCCGTCGCCAGCGAGGACTGCTCCGTTCTGGTAGAAGTAGCGTAGTTCAATCTGGGCTGGGTACAGACCCGGCGGCGTGGCAGCCGGCACCCAGAAGCTGAACGGCCGTACCACGTTGGATGCGCCTGGGCCCAGGGACCCTACGTCCACGCGTTGGGTGGTGTTGATCACGATACCTTCCACGGATACAACTTGAAGGGTGATCTGAAACGCGCTGCTGGCGCCGACGTTTGTTAACGCCACCTCGAGGGAGCCAGCCGTGCCTGGAAGCGACTCGGGAGGATCGATGGCGGTCACTGCTTGGACGATGGCGCGCGCTTGTGCCTGTGCCGGCGTGGCGACCAGGGCGCCTCCAATCAACGCGCCGACGAGTGCCAAGGCAAGCAGGGTCCGGGACGACCGGCTGCGACGAGCTCCGGCAGATACGTGCAAAGCAGGGGTGTCTTGGTTTAAGCAAGGAAAACAGGCGCGGCGTGGGCCGCCGCCCTATGCAGGGAGTCAGGGTCTGCTGTGATGGCGGCCCCTGCGGGCGATAGGCATTGGGGGCGCACGCGGACCCTTTTCGACGATGTGGGGACCTCGATCGATGCCGGCCACATCCGCTTTGCCGGTCTTGCACGGCAGCAACAACTGGCCCCCGGTGCCAAAATGACCGGGTGGGCGAACGGCCGACGGGCCGCCTGGACCATGGGCTCGCCGCCAACGCCTATCCCCTTGGGCCTGCAAGAGAGGCGGGGAGACCAGCATGACCGAGAACTGCAAGGCCTGCGCGACGCCAGGGGGCGCCACAAATCCCATCCTGACCCTCCGAGAAATCGGCCCTGACCGGCCCCGAAAGGGGCTGCTGCACCTATGCCAAGCGTGCCTGACGCGTCGCACGCGCGCCCATTGGAGCCCCGAAGTCGGA
Organism: Thermoplasmatota archaeon; assembly: GCA_041624075.1. Lineage (GTDB taxonomy): Archaea > Thermoplasmatota > E2 > JACPAO01 > JAHFTW01 > JBFJVP01. The sequence continues at coordinate 3,747 of JBFJVP010000122.1, forward strand.
GGCACCCGCGTCCGGGATGCCTTGCTGGCACCGCCGCACCATCCGGGGCGCTTCACGTACCTTCAGGATCCGGCGGGCAACGTGTACCTAACGCGCCTACGCTCCGCCTGGGTCCATGCACACGAAGTGTCGCCGCCCCGGGCACCGCTGCTTGCCGGCAGCGGGCCTAGGCCCTAAGCGCCACGACTCGCCGTGCTGCTTCGCCTACATGGCCAGCCGACAGGCCGTACTTGTCCATGAGCGCTTGGCCGCTACCGGATTCCCCGAAGGTATCCTGGGTTCCCACCCGGTACACGGGGACAGGGTAGCGCTCTGCCAGCGCCTCCAGGCAAGCCGACCCGAAGCCACCAATGACGTTGTGCTCCTCTGCCGTGACCAGCGCTCCGGACTTGCGTGCCGCTTTCTCCAGCGCCTCGGCGTCGATGGGCTTGATTGTGGGGAAGTGAAGGTGGCCCACATCGAGGCCTTCGGTTCGTAGCTTTTCAACGGCCTCGATGGTGTAACGAGTCATGCTGCCCGTGGAGCAGATCGTCAAATCGTCGCCGGGATCCTTCAAGGTCAACGCTTTTCCGACCTCGAACTCCTCGTAGCGTTCGAACAGAACGGGTTCATCGCTGCGCCCGCACCGAACGTATGCAGGCCCGTCCTTGGCAACGGCAGCCTTCAGCACCTGCCCCATCTCGGTTGCGTCTGCTGGAGCGAACACCCAGAAATTGGGCAGCATCCGCATCAAGCCGATGTCTTCCAGCATCTGGTGCGTCGCCCCGTCGCCGCCGACACTGATGCCCGCATGGGTGGCGTAGATGGTCACGTCGTGGTTGGCGTAAGCGATGCTCTGACGGATCACGTTGTAGCATTGGCCCGTTGCAAACGCCGCAAACGTGGCCGCGATCGCTTTCTTGCCGGCTGCAGCGAAGCCGGCGGCCACACCCATCATGTTCTGTTCACTGATGCCCATGTCGAAGAAGCGGTTCGGGAACGTCTGGCCAAACCGGATCGTCTTGGTGGACAGGGCAAGATCGGCATCGAGGACCACGACGCGCTCGTCGTGCCGGCCGATGTCGATCAGTACATGGCTCGCTGCGTCCCGCAGGCTCTTCTTGTGCGTGAACTCGGGGTACAAGTCGGCCTTCATTGGACCGCCTCCGCCTCGCCTCGGACCCACTCTGGAACGCCGTGGACTCCGGTGAATGGCCCTTCGATGCCGGCGGCCTTGGCTGCCCGCTCGGCATCCTCGTTCATGATGCGAAGCTCTTCCTTCGCGATGGCGTACTCCTCCGGGTTGGGAGGCCGGCCGTGGAAACTGATGCTGCCCTCCATGAAGGACACGCCCTTGCCCTTGACGGTTCGTGCCAGAATCAGGGTGGGGCGGCCGCGCACATGGTCGGCCTCGTCCAGCGCGTCCAGGATCTGGTCGAAGTCGTGGCCATCGATGTCGATGACGTGCCAGCCGAAAGCGATGTACTTGGCAGCGATGTCACGCAGCGCCATGATCTGCTCCGTTGGGCCGTCGATCTGGAGGCCGTTGCGATCCAGGATGGCGACCAGGTTGTCTGCCTTGTAATGGGCAGCCGCAGCGACTGCCTCCCAGATCTGGCCCTCCTGTTGCTCTCCGTCGCCCATCAGGCAATAGACGCGGAACTCCTTCTCGTCCAGCTTGGCCGCCAGCGCCATGCCCAGCGCGCCGCTCAAACCCTGGCCGAGGCTGCCGGTCGTGTACTCCAGGCACGGCAGCTTTGCTTTGCACGGGTGCCCCTGAAGCCGGCTGCCAATCTTGCGGAAGGTGTAGATCTCCTCGTGGGGGATGTAGCCAGCTTGAGCGAAGGCCGAGTAGATAACGGGGCATGCGTGGCCCTTGGACTGCACGTAGCGGTCGCGCTGGTCCCACTGTGGGTGGCCGGGGTTGTGGCGCATGTGGTGGAAGAACAGCGTTGCCACGATGTCCGTGGCGGAGAGGCTGCCACCGATGTGGCCACTGTTGGCCGAGGTCACCATTTCAACCACGTCCCGGCGAATGCGCGCCGCGTGGACGGCTAGCCGAAGGCGGGTCGCTTCGCGGGGCTCCGGGATGAGTGTGCCGTTGCGTGGCATGGCTACGTGGCGCGGCACACCGGGCCCCGCTATAACCGTTGAAGGCACCGGATGGCGCGGGGCGTGGTCCCGGGTGGCCCTGGTGGCTGCCATTGCGGGGCGGGGCGTGATTCCGGCGCCACAAGTTTGAAACGTGCTGCGTTGTCGGTTCGAAGCATGCAGACACTTCGACTTCTTGCGATCGCCGTGCCACTCTTGGCTGCCGTCTTCGCGGGCTGCCTGGATGGCCAAGACGCCGAGCCCCTTGAGCAGGCTAGGGCGCTTGTTCCTGTCGCCCCTGACGCGGCAACCTTCCTGGGCACCGTCGTCAATGACCACGCCACGGGCGCCATTGGCCACTTGGGCCACCAGATCCCTGAGTTGCACGCGGGCAGCCACAACTTCGAGCTGCTTGGCTACAACGATCTCTCGAAGGACCTCATGACGCCTTCGGGCGGCTACACGGAAGTCCATGTGGTCGGGGACCTGGCCGTCGTTAGCAGCCTGACCAGCCAGCGCGGCGTCACGTTGCTCAACGTCAGCGATCCCGCCAACATGGAGGTGCTGGCCCACATCTACAACTTGGACGACAACTGGGACGCCCGCCTCAGCGAGGACGGCAAGTACCTGTTCATGGGGTGCCAGGGCTCGCAAGCCTTCGACTGCACAGGCATCGACCAGAGTGGCGAGAACCCGGAGGTTACCGGCGGCGGCCCCTGCGTTCCCCTGGCCACGTGCCCCGGCGGCATCGCCGTGTACGACTTGGCCAACCCGGCCAACCCCAAGTTCCTCGGCTACCTCCCCATGGGCTTCACCCACAACGTGTTCACGTACCAAAAGGAGGACCTGTACTACTTCGTCAACGCCGTTGGCAACATCGGCGAGTTTGACCCCATCAACGGTACGTTCAGGCAGGCCAGTAGCGAGATCGACGGCGTGCACGACATCGCCGTCCAGAAGCACCCCCTGACTGGCCAGTGGCTCCTCTACACAGGCCAAGGGGCTCACATGAGCATCTGGAACGTCGACGACCCATTCAACCCCGTCATCATTGGCAGCGTGGACGAGGGGCCCGCCATGTGGCACGAACAGACGCCCATGCCTTGCCTCATCGCCGGCCGCCACATCACCATCGGCGCGGGCGAGCGGGGCAGCGGGGAACCGGAGCCCGTGGCCGTCGTCGATACCACGGACCCCACCAAGCCCCAGTTCCTGGGCGAGTGGAGGATCCCCGACTTTGACTCCCTCACGGGCCAGAACAACTACCGCTTCAGCTTGCACAACGTGGATGGCAATTGCGGTGGACAGGTGGCGGTAGGGCACTACCACGCGGGGGTCTGGGTGTTTGATGTCAGCACCCCCGAACGGATGCGAGAGCCCGTAACCATCGGGTACTACCAGCCCCACCAGCGCCCGGTCAGTCTCGGCTGGAGCCCGGCCGTGACGGCTCCCATCGGGGCGCGGGTGTCCCTGGACACGCCCAACGTCTGGACCGCTCAGTGGGGCGCCGACGGCACCCTGTTCATCCCGGACATGACCACGGGCCTGTACGCCCTGCAGCCAACCTGGGAAGTTGAGGACGTTCTACTCGCGTAGTCGAACCACCTGAGGGCCTCTGCACCTCGGCCTAAAAGCCCACGGGGTCCTGCGCCCAGCAGCGGTGGTGGCGGGAGGCGGTTTGCCTGACGGCGCCTTGCCCCGCGACCACTGTTGACGGGCGTACCCTGGGGGGTCCAGGGGTTAAACGGGCGCCCACGGCACTGTTAAGCCCAACAAACAGGAGAGTGAAGCAGGCTAACCATGGAATTGGGTCCACAAGGGCGACGCGCCAGGCGCGAATCAGGCCCGGAGGCACCACGTGTCCAGCAGTGAGCCTGCCGGGCCCCCAGTCGACGCCAAGGGTCGCCCACTACGCAAGCTGTTTGAGGTCTGGACGTCGGCCGATGGGCCTTCGACAGGCTACCTCGTGGCTGTCTTCTTCCACCAAAACCCCGGGGCACGGGAGACCGTCGAAAGCCTCGCCCGCCGCCTGGGGCTGTCGGAGGACTCCATTCGTGACACCGTCGCCGAGCAGGTGGCTGCCGGCTTGCTGGAGGAACGGGACGCCGAGGGCAAGACCATTCTACTTTACGACAGGGGCAAGCGAGACGAAGTGGCCGAATTGCTCGCTGAACTGCTCAAACAGGTAGCGGACCCCGCCGCGAAGAAGCATGGCGACGCGAGCGGCTGACGATCGCTTCCTTCATCAGTCGCGCCCGAGTGGCGCCCCTTGATGACGCACACCCCTGGACCCCGGCAAGCAGCCGGATTCGGAAGGCCACAGACTCCGTTCGGGGGCGATTGCCCGTGTTGAAGGTGGCCC
>JBFJVP010000123.1:0-8175 GCA_041624075.1 Thermoplasmatota archaeon
CCAGGCCGACTGCGCCAGTCCTTCCGCCCAGTCGCGCACATCCGTGGTCTTGCGCAGGAACCGATTGGCCGCCTTGGTGGTGCGAGCCGTGGTGCCGATCCCCAGGCTGGTGCCCCGCAAGGCATCCTCCAAGGTGTCGTGAATCGTGGCCGCCTCCAGGAGATGCCGGGCATGCACAGAGCGATCCAGTGCCTCCTGGCCCTGGGGGTCACACCGAGGCGCCACGAAACGCATCTGCTGGACGCCGAAATTGGCGGCACCGCGTGCGGCGGCGCCCACGTTGCCGGGATGGCTGGTGCCCACGAGAATGACGACAGGGGGCTGCACGGGGCGCGCGACACAGGTGTCTTGCATAGCCGTTCCGGCGAGTCGAGCGGCCGTTGCTCCACGCAGCAAACCGCCTGCGCGCGGCGCGTGGCCGGACGACCCCCTTAAGGCCAAGGCCAGCCGTCCACGCGGGCCCCCGCATGGGCAGTGGTGACGATGAACCGACTGATGATGATCCCTCTTGCCTTCACGTTGCTGGCAGCGCCGGCGAGCGCCGACCACGAACTTGGCTGCCTCGTGGGCGAAACCGGCGACGACGTGTACGTGTGTCACCGGCACCAAGCGACGGACGACGACTACGAGTTGAGCCAATGCGACGAGTACGGCACCCACTGGGAGTCCCAGCGCGTGAGCTTTGCCGTCAACGACGACAGCGGAACCGTCAACATCTGGGGAACCGCATGGGACACCTCCTCGTGCACCAAGACCACTTCTCGCGAATGCGACGTTGACTACGCCGGCGCCACGGTGCGCCAAGGCGGCTACCCTGCTCCCACGGGCTACAGCATCGCCCGCGCGACGGTTGCAGAGCACGACTGCTTCGGCGGCAACGTCTGCCAAGTGGACATCTGGTTCGACGAGCGCAACACGGGATTCAGCGAATCCTGGCGCCCCGTCAACAGGGCTTGCCCCAAGCTCTAGGCCCACAGCGTTCCGCTGCCATTCTCGCCGGATTTCCCCCGGCCTCGCCCATGGATGCCGATCCAAACGGGGCTCGACTCTCAGGCTGCTGCCCGGCCGGTCGGCACGCAGCCGTTCCACCGCAAGGCAGCGGGCGGTGCGCCGTCATGTTTTCAACGGCGCCCCCGCATGCCACGAGCCCACACCCATGGGAGGTTGGTTGACCATGATTCGGTTCCTGTTGCTGACGCTTCTTGCCCTGATGCTTGCCCCCTGGCCCGTCTCAGCCGACCACCACCGCGAATGCCTGCCACCTGAGTTCATGGCGTACGACTTGACGACAATCAGCGCATGCCACGGCCACTCAGATCGCGACGTCTACTGCGGCTGGTCTGCATGGGACGGCCACGACCACGACTACGTCTCCTTGGATACCTCTGTGGTGGAAGTCGACGCCACCAGCGGAGATCACACGACCTGCCCCGGGCCCGGGGAGACCCAATCGTGCACCACCTGGCGAACCCAGGCAGAAGCCGGCACAGATCGCTGGCTCTACGTCGGCCTTTACCCGATCGGGGGAGTCGGTATGACGAGGGTGGCGGCGGGGCTGGAGACCGATCGGGTCGGCGAGTCCTGCGGCGCTCAGCCACAGTGCACGGGCTTCGTGACGGTCCACGATCGCGCGCTCGCCACCTACGAAACCCTGTCCTACACGCACGCCCCCTGCCAGGATGTCTCGGACCTGGAGAAGCCAACACCCGGCACTCCCGAAGCCCCCGACCTGGGCGGGTTGTGCCAGGACGCCGGCGGGGCTACGGCTTGCCGGACATACGAACCATTCGTCGGGGCCGACTGCAACGGTTCGAACGAAACGGCAACGCTGGGTTGGCAAGGAGCCGAAGCGGGCTTCTACGGCACGACTCGCTGCTCTGACGTGGGCAACTACTACACGGGGCCTTGCTACCGCTACGACCGAAGCTACACCGTTGCAGCCCACAACACGCCAGCCGACCCAGACTCCACCACGACCGTTGGCCTGGACCGCTCCTACAAGGACGGTTGCAGCGACCCACTCTTCACGCCGTTTGGCGGAGCCTGCCGGAACACGATCTGGATGCACGACGAGGCAACAGGCTATTCCGGTTCCTACACCGCACCCCAGGGGCCGGGCAGCATGTGCACGGAAGACATCCTCCTGTAAGCGGCCCGGTGGCTCAGCCTACCGCCGCCTCGGCTCCAGCCCAGAGGTCCGTGCGCCGCGCGACGGCCAAACCCCACTGCAAACGGCTTAAGCGCAAGGCCCACTTGGCCGGCTCCGCCCCATGCAACACCAAAGCCCCCCCGAGAACGCGGCCAAGACCGGCACCACCACGCTGGCGCTGGCGTGCAAGGACGGCGTCGTGGTCGCAACGGAAAAGCGCGCAACCATGGGGCACCTGATCGGCCACAAGGACACGCAGAAGTTGTACGCGGTCGACAAGCACATCGCCCTGACCACGGCCGGGCTGGTTGGTGACGCACAGGCCATCGCCCGCTACATGTCAGCAGAGGCACAACTGTACCGCTTCAAGCGCGACCAACCCATGCCCGTCAAGGGCGCGGCCACCATGCTCGGCAACATCCTCCACCGCTCCAAGATGATGCCCTTCTGGGTCCAACTCATCGTGTGCGGCCACGACCTGCGCGGCGGCCACGTCTACAGCATCGATGCAGCCGGCGGCGCCATCCCGGACAAGTGGACCACCACCGGCAGCGGCAGTCCGTTCGTGTACGGTGTCATCGAGGATCGCTACGAGGAGGGCCTCGACATCAAGCTCGGCGTCGATCTTGCCGTGCGCGGCCTCAACGCCGCCATGCGCCGCGACGCCGCCAGTGGCAACGGCATGGACATCGCAGTCATCGACGGCGACGGTTTCCGGCGACTGGATGAAGATGCGATCATGAAGCGCCACAAGGCACTCAAGTTGCCTGCCAGCTTCCATTCCGGTTAGCAAACAATACCCGGCCCGGCCGGGGGGCCAGTACGGCCACACTCAATGACCGTCGGGCCCGCGCCCCACATGGGTGCCCCAGCGGGACGGCCACAGCCCTGCTTCACACATGTCACGCCGGCGTCCGCCTGGCGCACCCACCCCATCCCGTGGAAGGGCGAGGCTGCCAAGCAAGCGAAGTCGGGCGGGGCACCGTTACGTGGGCCAATTGTTCCTGCCCCGAACTCCGACAGCCAGTCGATATCAGATCAGCAGCCATTCAATAATGCAATAGTTAATTCAAGGTGCCGCCGATTCGACTTGGCAGTGGAGGAAGAACCCAAATGATCTCATCTACCCGGACCGCCGCAGCGGCCCTCGCGCTTGCCATCATCACGCCCTTGGCCGCCGCAAACATCGATCCCGGCGACACGATCGAGTCTTACGGCCAAGCCATTGCCCCACTCGCCGACCTCGATTCCCTGTTCACAAATCACGGGCTCCAGATAATCGAACGCGACGCCTTCGTCCAAGACGCCCAAGACGGCCAAGTTACCCTGAACCTGGATCCGGGCGACGGCCCGCCCATCACGTTCAATTTGGCCCTCGAAGGCAAGCAGATTCGGCTGGAAGGTCGAGATGCTGAAACCGGCGCCCCCGTGCCAACACTGTATCACCCCCGCATCTACCGCGGCGGCGTCGTGGGCGAAGCTGACTCACGGGCCTTCATTACCGTCGCCGCCGCCGGGTTGGCGGGCTATGTTTACACAGCCGACCACCACATCCAGTTTGAGGCACTTGGTGGCTTCCAGAAGGAAGCCCCGCCCGGCGTGCTCGTCGTTTACCGTGCTGATGCGACCATTGCCAATTCGCTCGAGCCTGCAATGCCCCTGCCAAACCCAGAAGACACGCCAACGACAAGCGAGGCGTCGGATTCGGGACTCTCCGCCATCCTCGGCAGCTTGATCCCTCAGCAGCCCAACGACCGCCAGCCGGAAGAGCCCCACCAATCCGACGAAGCATCGGCTCTTTCCAGCACGAAGCGCATCGACATCTCCGTGGACTCCGATTTCTGGAACAGCAACGCCTGGAGCGATCCCGAGTCAAAACTCGCCTGGATCGCATCCTACGCGAACGACTACTTCGAGGCGGGGCCGGGCTGGTCAATCAATACTGGCACGATCTACTACGAAAAATGCACAACCCAAACTTGCGACTCCGACCACGGAATGCACGGAGACAATTGCTCCGACATGCTCAGCAACTTCCGGAGCCACTACAACTCATGGAGCCACTGGTTCGAGGATTGGGACCTGCGCCACCTTTTCACCCACCAAGCCGACCTTGGCTGCAGCGGGATTGCCTACCGGCCCGGCGAATACGGATTGACCGTCGTGCGTAATTCGGCCGGCGGCGCCTACGACGCCGAAGGATCGGGATCCACCAACAGCTTCGAACCATCGGTCGTCATGGGCCAAGAGGTTGGACACAACTTCAACGCCGAACACTCACACGGCGACTACACTCACGAACACGACCATGGCTCAAATCACCTGCACGAGCACATCCACTACTCCGACCACACACACTACTCGGACCACACACACTACGAGGATCACTGCCACCTCCCCATCGCAACCGTGTGCCTGGAAAACCACCAACACTCGTACAACCACGTCCACACGAGCAACCACCAGCACCAGGAAACTCACTGGCACGACCATTGGCACGAAGACATGTACCGGCACGTGACCATCATGATGGCCAGTTATCAGTGCAACGCGGGGGAAACGAGCTGCAGCGACCCGGCAGGCGGCGGCGTATTCCACGACGATGATGTGAAGGGCGAATGGATTGCCAGCTTCACAACGCGCGCATCCAACGTCATGGATACGTGCAACACCAACACGTGTTACGACTGAGGCGTCCGATACCGGGGGGCGCCCAGCCCCCCGGCCATTTCATCCCCTACAGACGACCGCCGATCGCCTCCATCCATGCGACAATGATCTATACCTCCAACGCCACCACATCTACGATGCGCCGTGCCGCCATCCTCGTCACGTTGGCCGTCGTCCTAGCCGGCTGTACCGGTGAAGGCTCCCTTGACCGCACCATCGACAGCGTCGAATCCGTTCCCGTCGGCGGGGCAAGGGATTCTGGCGAGTTCTGGATGGTTTACGTGAGCGGCACGGAGACGCAGAGCCCGCGGCCCGAGTTCACTTGCACACTCATGCCCCCGGACTACGAAGTCGACGTAGACTCGGCGACGCTGAGCTATGCGCCCGAATCGTACGACGTACCCGATACCGTTCGGGTTGTGGTAGCGTTTTCGCATTTCAGGAAAGATGAGTGCTACCAGGCATGGGGCCTCGAGGCCGACCCTGCCGGTGAAGTGCGGCGGGAGATGGGCGGATACGGCACGCTGCGGCTGCGGATCCATGACGACGGCTCGTTGGATGTCGATGGCACCGCCATTCCTCTGGGCGAGGCCGCCGTCGTCACCTACGAAGGCAACGATGGCTCAGGAACGCGATGGAACGGTTCATTCCGCGTGGAGAACCTTGGTGCGTGGGCTCGCGCCGACATTGAGGAAATCCGGTAGCCGCGGCCTTTGGCTGATCCGGACCCGCACACAACCATGTGACACGCCACCAGGTGCCTGGTGCGCAGAAGCCCCGCGTTGGGTCCTGCAATCGGGAGGCTTGTGGACGTCGTGTCTCCGTCTGAAAGGTTCATCTATCCCGGATGCGTAGGCACAAGCGGAGAGCCCCGGGCTCTCGTTTTTCGCCGCCCTGCGGCGCTTTCGTTCTCTGGAGCACATTTTCATGGCGTCCGTCGAAGACTTGGTCAAGCAGTTGCGCCGTCAGGTGGACGACATCCTCCCACCGTCGGTCGAGATCACGGAGATCGAGTTCGAGGCTCACCAGTTGGTCTTGTACACGCGCACGCCGGGGGCCTTTGCCAAGGACAACAATCTGATTCGCAACCTGGCGCGGGGCCTGCAGAAGCGCATCACGATCCGCCCCGATGCGTCCGTTTTGGCGGACCAGGATGAAGCCGAGGGGCGCATCCGGGAGATCGTGCCGGCGGAGGCGTCCATTAGCAACCTGTACTGGGATCCAAGCATTGGCGAGGTGACCCTGGAAGTTGAGAAGCCTGGCATGGCCATCGGTCAGCAAGGAGCGACGCTGAACCGCATCCGCGCCGAGATCGGCTGGACGCCCAAGGTGATTCGCACGCCGCCCATTCCCAGTCGGACCGTGAAGGAGGTGCGGGAGTACATGCGGAGCGTGGGCGACGAGCGGCGCAAGTTCCTGCGCACCGTGGGCCGCCGCATGCATCGCAGCCGCAGCCCGGGTGAGCCCTGGGTGCGAATGACGGCCCTGGGCGCTTGGCGCGAAGTGGGGCGATCGTGCTCGATGCTCCAGACGCAGGATTCCAAGATCCTGATCGACTGTGGCGTCAAGTTCGACGAGGGAGACCCGGCGACACCCATGTTCTGGCTGCCGGAGGTGCAGCCCTTCGAGAGCTTGGACGCGGTGGTGCTCACCCACGGCCACCTGGACCACTGCGGATTGGTGCCGCTGCTGTACAAGTACGGCTACGACGGGCCGCTCTACATGACCACCCCGACGCGGGACCTGATGGCCCTGCTGACGATGGATTACATCAAGGTGGCCGAGGCCCAGGGAGTCAAGAAGCCGTACGACGCCGAAGATGTCCGCAAGGCGATCCGGCACACGATCACACTGGATTGGGGCGAAACCACGGACATCGCCCCGGATCTGCGCCTCACGTACCACAACGCCGGCCACATCATTGGCTCCAGCGTGGCCCACTTCCACGTCGGCGATGGCCAATACAACGTGGCATTCTCCGGCGACATCAAGTACGAACGCAGTTGGCTCTTCAACCCCGCAGCCAACAAGTTCCCGCGCCTGGACGCCTTGATCTGTGAATCCACGTACGGTGGCCGGGACGACTTCCAGCCCAGCCGCGAACGCGCCAGCGAGCAGAGCCGAGACATTCTGCAGCAAACCGCCAAGAAGGGCGGCAAGACCGTGTTCCCCGTGTTCGCCGTGGGTCGCAGCCAGGAGGTCATGCTGGTCATCGAGGAGCTGATGCGCAAGGGCGAGATCCCACGGCAGCCGGTGTACCTTGATGGCATGATCTGGGAGGCCACCGCCATCCACACCTGCTACCCGGAGTACCTGAACAACCAGCTCAAACAGGCCATCTTCCAGCGCGGCGAGAACCCGCTCTTGTCCGATATCTTCCAACGCGTCGACTCCTGGGGCATGCGGCAGAAGATCCTCGGCGACCCCGACCCGTGCATCGTCCTGGCCACCAGCGGCATGCTCACCGGCGGCCCCGTGATGGAGTACCTCAAGCACTGGGCGGACGACAAACGCAACACCCTCTGTTTCGTGGGCTTCAACGCCGAGGGGACCCTCGGACGCCGATTGCAGCGCGGCTGGCGCGAGGTGCCGTACCGGGAGGAGGGCCAACACAAGTCCGTGCGCGTCGAGATGGACATCGAAACCATTGACGGTTTCAGCGGCCACTGCGACCGCCGCCAATTGATGAACTTCATCCAAAACATGGACCCCCGCCCCAAGCTGGTGCTGACCGGCCACGGCGAAGCCGGCAAGTGCATTGAATTGGCCCGCAGCGTCCAGCAGAAATTCAACATCGAAGCGCGGAGCTTGCAAAACGCCGAGACGGTTCGTTTCTGTTAGGAAACGAAGCGTCTTCGCCGCTGGCAGCCCGACCGGGCCGTCGAGTGCGCAGACGGTAAGATTGTGCCGAGTGAAGCGAACCCAAAACGCAGCGTCTCCGGCCACGCCCTTGGGGCCCCCGCGCCAAGAAACTCATCGATGCCGTCGGCAGTCGTTTGGCTGCCTCGTCGATTCCCGCGGCCACTAAGTTTTATCTCGCGTATTTCATTTCTCGAGTTGTGAGCCCGACATTGCTCAGGACGCTCGCGATCGTCACGATCGCTTTCGTCGTCCTCGCGCCCAACAGCCTCGGCCAACTGCCGGACCCAAACCTCCCGGCAGCCGACATGGTGGCCCGTTACACTGGCTATGGCCAGCACGTCCATCGAGAACCTCTCGAAGCGCCTTGCGCCTCGGGGGCAGAGGAAGCGTCGGTCGAAATCCTGATCCTTGGCGAGGACGGGCCGGTGGAGTTCATGCTGCGCACGCCCTGCGGCACGCTGCTCTATCAGGACACCTTCGAGGCAGGCGATTGC
>JBFJVP010000124.1:0-8109 GCA_041624075.1 Thermoplasmatota archaeon
GACACCCTGTTCACCCCGGACGTGCTGGCGATCGATGAGGACGCCATCTTCGGCCAACTCGGCCTGGCGGTTCGCACCGCTTACGAGTTGTCGTTGCTGACGGCGTTCCCGACGAAGCTGACCGGCGAGGCTCTCGTGGCTCGCGCCTACCGCACTGCGGTGGCCCTGGCCCTCGAGTCTGGCTTTGACTTGGGCGATGCCGCTGACGCGGCTGCCGAGGCGTACGCCAAGATCTTGGCGTCCATTGGCAAGAAGCCCGACGACCTTGCCGAGGAGCTCAAGGAGCGCCTTGGCACCCACATTGAGATCCTGACCTCCACGGCGGCCGCCCCGGTCGCCGCTGCCTCTGAGGAGTCTGCTCCCGAGGAGGAAGAGGAGGAAGAGGAAGTGAGCGAAGATGAGGCGGCGGCCGGTCTCGGCGCGCTGTTTGGATAATCTGGAGGTAGCAAGACATGGAATACGTCTACAGCGCGCTGCTTCTTCACAGCGCGGAGAAGGAGATTACGGAAGAAGGTGTGACCGCCATCCTGCAGGCTGCTGGTGTCGATGTTGACACCGGTCGCGTGAAGGCCCTCGTTGCCGCCCTTGAGGGCGCCGACATCGGCGAGGCCATCGCCAACGCGACGGCTGCCCCTGTGGCTGTTGCTGGCGGTGCCCCCGCTGGCGCTGCCGAAGAGGCTGCACCGGCTGAGGAAGAGGAAGAGGAAGAGGGCGTCTCGGAAGACGAGGCGGCCGCTGGCCTGGGCGCGCTGTTCGGTTAGAACAACGCCCCCCTGACTGCGGTCCTGCTGGCAGGGCCGCACGATGGGCGCGCTGTTCGGTTAGAACAGCTCGTCGCCGTGCCGGGTGTTCGTTGCAACGGGCACCCTTCCTCTGGGCTCGCTTCCAACAAACCCTTCGGGGTTCCTTTCCCTTTACTCTCTCTTTTGTGATGCTCTTCGACTAGCGGTAGCACTCGCCGTGGCGAGGCGTTATGGTCGGGCTCGATCGGCGGCGCGTTCGCGCAGGTAGGCGACGGCGGCGGCGATGACGATGAAGGTAACCACGCCGATGGCGATCGCTGGTCCCAGCCGGGGGTCGAAGCGGTTGGCGAAGGCCAGCGTTGCGTCGAAGAAGAACGTCCAGGATGCGGCTGCGATGATCGTCGCTGCAATGACGGGGGCAATCAGGTAGCGGGTGTGGATGCCGGTTAGGCGGCCGAGGATGAGTCCGACCAGTGGGCCGTTGATGAGAAACGGCATCAGCATGAAGAAAAACAGGCCCAGGGGCCCCCAGCGGTGCACGAAGGCCTGGTGTTGGTCGGCGGCTTGCTCGATCTTGCGGATGCGTCGCATCAGGAAGTTGTCCCGGTCGTGGAACTTGTGCAAGAGGTAGAGAAACAGGGGGTAGCCGAAGCACGCGCCGGCCAGGTCCTGTCCCAGGCTGTACTGGAACATCATGAGCGGCGGTGCGCCTTGGCTGAGGCCGACGGGAATGCCGCCTTCGCGCCCGGTGAGGATCTCTGCGACGAGGCCGGCTGCCAGAGCCTGCGCTCCGTCCTGGTTGATGACGTAATAGAGTAGCCACTGGATGGCCAATTCTGCGACGATGAGCACGCCCGCAATCACGAAGAGCCATTCTTCGTGGGGGCGCAGTCGCTGCCAGGATGGCCGCGGAATGCGGGGGTTGAGCGTGGGGGCGTGGGGCGGCTCTGTCATGCCTCTTTGGCTTCCTCGGATTGTCGGGTTGGGTCTGCTGGGCCGACCAGGGGATCAAGGTACTCGTTTTCCCAGACTTTCAGCACCGACAGGGTGACGCCCACGAGAACCGGTCCCAGAAACAGGCCGATGAAGCCGAAGGCGGCGACACCTCCGAGCACCCCGATGAGCACGAACAGGGGGTGGATTTGTGCTCGGTTGCCAATCAGGCGCGGCCGGATCAGGTTGTCCACTTGGCTGACGATCAGGACACCCCAGCCAAGCAGGAAGAATCCCTGCCAGAGGTCGCCGGAGATCAGCATGAAGACCGCGACGGGCACCCAGACCAGGAAGGCTCCCACGACGGGCAGCAAGCTCAGGACCGCCATCACTGAGGCCCACAGCACCGCGCCCGGCACGCCGGCAATCAGGAACCCGACGCCGCCGAGGCCGCCTTGGATCAAGCTGGTCAGTACTTGGCCTACGAACACGGCCTTCAAGCCGTTGTGGGCTTCGCGCATGAGTGTGTCGACTTGTGCTACGGGCAGCGGTGCGGCTCGGCGCAGGTAGCCCACTAGCTTCTCACCGTCGGTCAGGACGTAATAGACGACAAACAGGATGACCGTAATGGCGACGAACACGGATGGCAATGCCGTGGCGACGCTCTTTGCAAAGTTGGTCAATTGCTCGATGGCTTGCTCCTGTAGCGTGTCCACCTGCTCCTGTAGCGTGGCGTTGCGTTCGTCGGTGGTGTTGTCGGGGTACATGAGTTCCAGTACGCGCTGGAACGTGGGGCTGGCAACGTACGTGTCAAAGCGCTCCTGTGCTTCACCGGATTGGATCGACTCAGCCAGGCTTTGGGCGTCGTTGGCCAACGCCAAGCCGATGGCGGTCAGCGGCATCAGGAAGATGACGAGCAACGTGACCATGGTGAAGATCGCTGCCACGCGATTGGGAAACAGGCGTTCCCAGAACTTGTCCACGGGTAGCGCCAGGACGGCCACGAAGACGCCGGTGACCATGAAGATCACGAATGGCTTGAAGACGGTCCACGTGAGCAGCAGCAGTCCTGCCAGGATGATGAAGAAGAATACCTGGCTCTGCCTTGAGACGTCGCGCTTGGGGGTTGCCCCGGTCACGCC
Source organism: Thermoplasmatota archaeon (assembly GCA_041624075.1). GTDB lineage: Archaea > Thermoplasmatota > E2 > JACPAO01 > JAHFTW01 > JBFJVP01. Next base: position 2,819 of record JBFJVP010000124.1, read on the forward strand.
GGCGCAAGGGATTGGGCCCTTAAGAGGTGGGCTTGGCAACCCCGAACGGTGCGGCGCCGGACACAGGCGGTGGCGCGTGAGGGCCGCACACCTTACGACTGGTGCTGCTGGCAGATCCGAATGAAGTTCTCGAACATCTTCACGCCGGCTTCGGTGTGTTCGACTTCGGGGTGGAATTGCATGCCGAACAGGGGCCGGGTGTCGTGGCGCATCACCTGCACGGGGCAGGTTTCCGAGTGGGCTAGGACCTTGAATCCGTCCGGGACGCGGCTGACTTCATCGTGGTGGCTGGCCCAGACGCGGCTGCGCTCCGGTACGCCTTCGAGAATGTCTCCGGGCTCGTCGACGATCATCTCCACAGCCCCGAATTCCGGCGGATCGCCTGGCGCCGCTTCGCCGCCGAAGTGGCGCGCCATGAATTGCAGGCCAGCGCAGATGCCCAGAACCGGGATGTCCAAGTGCTCCAGGTAATCGCCGCAGAGGCCGAGTTCGCCGTCGACGCCGACTCGCGGTGCGCCACCCGAGAGCAACAGGCCATCCAGGTTGGCCGCCTGGAGTTCCTCGACGGGCGTTTTGTTGTCCACCATGGCAGTATCCTGCTTCAGGTAACGCAGGACGCGCCATTCACGGTGGGTCCATTGACCGCCGTTGTCGACGACCCAGATTTTCACAGGCGGCGCGAGGCAGCAATGGCTCAAAGCCGTGCCGCCGAGCGACGCCCGCGCCTGGGGTGGAGCGGATGCGTCGCGTGTCATGGGCAAGGGTGTTCATGCCAGGGCGCGGGCCCAGCTACCGGTGGCCGGCAACCAGTGATGGTGCGCAGGCAGCCGGACGCCAACGCTTACCTTGGAATCGGAGTCTCAGGGGCCGTGCGGGGTTGGGCACGCGCTGTGCATCACGGGCCAGGGCGGCGCGCCAGCCGCCCAGCCAGGCGCCGACTGTTTGTGTTCGCCCTGATGGCCTGCGTGTGCCTGGCCGGGTGGCCGGGCGTCCACGGAGCCGAGCCCGGATCGTTTCCCGTGTCCTTGGAGGGCCTGGACGGCGCGCAGTTGTTTCTCTACTACCGTTCCCTCCCGGAGGCGCTCGATTTCTCCATCGTGGACGCAGCCGAGAGTGACGCGTGCAGCCACCAACCGGCGGCCACGACTGCCCCGGGCCGTAATGTTGCCATCATCGACGGCGTGATTCGCTTCCGCGAAAGCAGCCAGGAACTGGGTTGCGGCGAAGCCTTCCTGGACCTGGCGCCGCCGCCGCGAGCGTGTCAGCTCGTGGCTTCGTTCGTCGCCCAGCGGGATGTGGAAAGCACCGCCAGTGCCCTGTCCCGGTTCGTTCAACAGATCCGGGCGCAGGTGGGATCGGATTGGCAGGTGCGGGACTACTTCGACCGCAGGGCCGGGCCTACCTCCGCTCCCATGCCCGCACGTGCCACGTTCGACATTCCATCCTGCCACGGGCAGTTAACGGCAGGCCTTAGCTGGGTCTTCGCGGACCACGGGGCCACAGGGACTGAGGCAGGCGTGGCGCATGTGGTGATCCCGGGTGAGGCGAGCTTCGGCGCCGAGGTCTCCAATGTGTCCCTGGAATTCCGCGGCGTTCCGTTTGAAGAGGCTCGCGTAGAGGGCAGCCGGGCAGGCGTCGAGGGTGGCCGGGTCCTGCGCCAGGCAGCCATCCACTTGCAAGTGCCGGACTTCTCTCACCAAGGCCTGGCCGCCACTGTCGTGGTCAGTGTGCCTTCCGTTTGGTTTGTCGAGGGGCTCTATGGAGCACGCCCCGCGCCGCTGCCCGACGCGTGGTACGAGACCCGAATCGAAGGCGATCAGCTGCGGGTGGAGATTCCCATCGAAGATGACATGGGCCATGGCCCGTTCGAGTTGCGCTTAATGCAACGCATCCCGTTGTCCAAGCCACCCGTGCTCGTTCCCGTGTCCGCGTTCTTGATGTTCGCCCCCAGTGCCGCCATGGTGCTCGCCTTTCGCAACGTGAGCGTCTACGAAGCGCAAGCCCGGGGGTCCTTCCGGCCGGCTGGACGCCGCCTGCGCCGAGCTAGCTACCTCGTGGCCGTCGCGTACGCTGTACTGGTTGCCGCCATCCTGTTCTCAGGCCTCCTGCCCCTGATGCGGGCGTGGCCCATGCAGCCAGAACAAGGCATGGCATACCTGTTCTTCGTCGTGATCGGCGTCAGCTTCCTGGCGCTCAGCGTGTTGGCCAAGCGCCAAGAGACCCGCACCCTGGGATACGAGATCAAGGAACGCGAAAGGGTTCAACTGGAGTTGCAGCGAAGCAATGAGGACCTGGAACGCTTCGCGTACGTGGCCAGCCATGACCTGCAAGAGCCCCTGCGGATGGTGGCCAGTTACACTCGCCTGTTGCAGAAACGGTACAAGGGCCAACTGGACGAGGATGCCGACACGTTCATCGGCTACGCCGTGGAGGGCGCCGAACGCATGCAGGCCATGATTCACGGTTTGCTCAGTTACTCCCGCGTGGCCTCCCGTCCGCCAGAGCGCGCCGACGTGGACCTTGAAGACGTAATGCACGAAACGCTGCTCATGCTGGAGAGCCGCATCAAGGATCAAGGCGCTACCGTCACCCACGACCCCTTGCCAACCGTCCGCGGCGACCGGGGCTTGCTCGCCCACGTTCTGCAGAACCTCATCGGCAACGGCGTCAAGTTCCGTCGCGACGATCCCCCTCACGTCCACGTGTCCGCCGCCCGCGACCAGAACGAGTGGCGAATCACGGTGCGCGACAACGGCATCGGCATCGCCCAACGCGACGTGGAACGAGTCTTCGAGATCTTCCAGCGGCTCAACGCTCGGGACCAGTTCGAAGGAACCGGCATTGGTTTGGCTCTGTGCCAGAAAATCGTGGCGCGCCATGGCGGCCGCATCTGGATCGAATCCAAGCTCGGGGAAGGGACCGCCGTCCACTTCACCCTGCCCGAGCGTGGCTGAAGTGTAAGTACAGGATTAAGTCCGAGTGCACACTAGCGGGCCTGGAGTGAGCTTGAAGTGAGCGCGGGCAAATCCACCCTGAAGGCCCTGTTGATCGAGGACAACGAGGCGGACGCCCGCTTGCTGAAGGAAATCCTGCGGGACGCGGAAGCTGCCACCCTCGAACTGGACTGGGTCAAGTCACTGGACGAAGGCGTCCAAAAGGCACTCAACGGCGACTATGACGTCATTCTCCTGGATCTCAGCCTGCCCGACAGCAGCCGCGACGAAAGCGTGTCCACCATGCACCTCTTCGACTCCAAGACCCCCATTGTGGTGTTGTCTGGCTTCGGCGACGAGCAAACCAGCATCCAGGCGGTCCGCGACGGTGCCCAAGACTACCTCGTCAAGAACGACGTGACGGCGGAGAAGCTCATGCGCACCGTGAAGTTGGCCGTCGAGCGGCGGCGGGCAGCCGAGACCCGCGAGCGACCCACCTGGTAAGCACCCCGCGTCGCAACTGGGTTCGACCATTCGGGCGGCGTTCGACGCTGCGCGTCGAAGCCCCCCATCGGGGGCCAAACACGCCCCCGAGAATGGGTTTGGCTGCTGTCCCGCGAGCTTCGAAAAGCTCGACCATTCGGGCGGCGTTCGACGCTGCGCGTCGAAGCCACCCAAAGGGAGCCAAACGCCACGAAAAGGAGTGGTTTGGCCGCTGTCCCGCTCCGTAACAAACCCGTTCATCCGGGGCTGATGACAGCCCAGTCGGGGTTCTGACCCGGTCGCGGCACCTTCCGCCGCCCGTACCCGATCCCTTGCGGGGACGAGGCAGCAGACGGGACTCGGCGGTCGGGGCGTTTCCGCTTGATCGCAGCCTTGTCCTGGTCCGAGGTTGTCCCAGCCGCATTGCGTGACGTCACGTCTGGAAGCTTGGCAGGGGACCCGCCCAAGTAGGGCACGGCCAGGGGTTCCGGGCTCAGGCCCGGTCTGTTGGCCCTCCCTGGTACCGCGCATCATTGTTCAGCGCGGCGTTTTGGGGTGGGCCTGTTGCACGGGGCTTGCGCGCCACTTCACCGTCCGCGTAGCGGCCTCGGCAGCGCCTTCTTCCCGGGCAATCCTGCTGTGGGCACCGAATGTATAACCGTTTTGACGCCCCCGGGGCGTCCACTGGCATGGGCTGGGAGTCCGCACTCCAGGAAACACCGGATGGCGTGCGGATCCTGGTCGAGGTTTCACCTGGCGCACGCCAGGATCAATTTCCCGCCGGCTTCAACCCGTGGCGCGGCCGCATTGGGGTTCGGGTGCGCGCACCAGCCCAGGATGGGCGTGCCAACAAGGCCGTGCTGGCTCTGGTGGCCGCAGCATTGGACGTCCCTGCGGCCCAGGTCGTGCTCGCCGCCGGCGCATCGGACACGCGAAAGACCGTTGCCGTGTATAGTATGGTACGCGCGCGCGTCATACAACAGTTACAGCCCTTGATGGCTCGGGAACCAGGTACATGAGCGCGCGAGGCCCGACGCCCCAGGACATCCAGCGGCTCGAAGAACTGGAATTGGTTCTGCGCAGGCTGCGGGAGGCTGCAGCGGGCCAAGCCATCGTGGTGGAGGGACAGAATGACGCGGCGGCGCTAGAAGCCCTAGGGGTCGGGGGCACCCACCTGCTCATCAACAGGGGGGAGGCGCTGGAGGTGGTGGTGGATCGACTTGCGGCGGTGGCTGAAGCCAACCAGTGGTCGCTGATCCTACTAACCGACTGGGATCGGACGGGGGGGCGCCTGTTCAAGCGGCTGCACCAAGGCCTCGTCGGGCGTGTGCCTGTGGATGCCACCTATCGCCGCCGCCTGGCGGTCGTCTGCCATAGCCGGACCGTCGAGGACATTCCTGCAGAATTGACTGCGCTCCGCCAGCGCTGCGGCGTCTCCTGATGGTGGCAGTCAACGGTTATATAGGGGTCCTGGGTAGCGCGGCTTCCCCTCAGGGGGGTGCAGGCACGCGCCGCCACAAGCGGTCCTCTGCACGGATGGCCCAGATCGTGCGAACCACTCGCATGATCGGAAGCGCTTATCTACCCCACCTGGGTCGGCAAAATTGTGCCCCGGCAGCAGCCGGGCACACGCAGTTGTCCGGACTTAGACTCCGGGTCGCAGCTGCAAATTCGGGATGCTTGATCCCCACCAACTCTTGGCGGGAACAAGCCTCATATACCCCATGTGTGTGGCAGCAACTGTGCCCCACACGGGGCCACAACCGCGCTCCTCCCGGCCAAGAACTGGGGCAAGCAGCGCGGTGATGCATGCCTGGCATGCAAGCCAATTCCATGGGCTGCCAATGGCTGCCCTCCTGCCCGCTCGGCCCGGCA
>JBFJVP010000125.1:0-8063 GCA_041624075.1 Thermoplasmatota archaeon
CCACGCAGAACGCCTTGGGGCGAAACACGTTGTTGCCCCCAACGTTGGCGGCGCGCAGAAACACCGCGTGGGCGGGCATGGGACTCTAGAGGCCCAAGTCGGCCTTCACGAAGCCCGCGATATCGGTGGGGAACGTGGCCACCTTGACGCCAGCAGCCTCGAAGGCCTTCAGCTTGGACTCGGCGGTTCCAACGCCCTTTTCCACCAAGGCGCCGGCGTGGCCCATCTTCTTGCCCTCGGGAGCCGTGCGGCCGGCCACGTAGGCGTAAACCGGCTTCTTGGCGACCAGGTTCGTTTCCTTGATGTAGGCCGCCGCCTCTTCCTCGGCGCCGCCGCCGATCTCGCCGACCAAAACGATGGCCTTGGTCTCGTCATCCTGCTCAAAGAGCTTGACGGCGTCCAGCAGGCTGGTGCCCGGAATCGGGTCGCCACCCAGGCCGAGGCACGTCGTCTGGCCGATTCCGTTCTCCGTGAGAGCCGCAACGATCTCGTAGGTGAGCGTGCCGGACTTGCTGGCCACGGCGACGGGTCCGCCGGGCTTGAAGATCTGGCCGGGCAGGATGCCGACCTTCTGGCTGCCGGCGGTGCAGGCACCGGGGCAGTTGGGGCCAATGAGGACAACGCCCTTGGAGCGTGCGTAGTTCACGAAGTCCGCAGCATCGTGGACGGGGATGTGCTCCGTGATGACGATCACAGCGTCCATGCCGGCGTCCACAGCCTCGTAGACGGCGCCCTTGGCGAAGCGGGCGGGAACGAAGATCAGGCTGACGTTACAACCCGTGGCGTCCTTGGCTTCGGATACGGAGTTGTACACCGGCACGCCGTGGACCTCTTGGCCACCCTTACCGGGGGTCACGCCTGCTACGACCGAGGTGCCGTACTCCAGCATCTGGCCGATGTGGAAGGTGCCCACGCTGCCCGTGGCACCCTGCACCACGATCTTGCTCTGGTCGTTCAGGACGACTGCCATGGGCGGCGCGACACAGGTCCGCCATATGGGCGTTGCGTCGGGCGCGGGAAGCGCATGGCGGCCAAGTGACCCAAGAAGCCTGGGGCGCCGCGCGGGGCAAACCGGCGAGCGCGAAAACCGGCTCTAGAGCGGGTGGCAGATGTCGCCGCCGCCCCGGGGCACATGCACGCAGACGTACGAGTAACAGGGCTCCGTCACGCACACGATCCAGCAGACTTCAACCGTTGAGGCGCCGCAGCCCCCAACGGGTGGTTCCGAAGCATCAACGGGGCCAAGGCCCACGGAGAAGGCGGTCAGGGCAAGCAAGGTAACGAAGGCGGTGCGCAACATCGTCATGTTGCAGGCAACAGTAGAATGACGGACGGCCCTTGCGGCCGTGCAAGGATTTGGTTGCATCAGGTCCAGTGGTCCTGCGGCTGCGCGTGGTAGCCAAAAAGAGAGAAGAAAAGCAGAGGGACACTTTGTCCTAGAAACAACGAGTCACGGGGCGCTTGTCCACGCACACGTAAACTGGGCACGGCGGGTAAAAACAGGGGGCCGCGCAGATCTCAACGATGACATCCTCGCCGCAGCCGCCAACGGGCTCGCGAGTGGCATCGACGCCGGGAAGCGCCACGAGGGCGACGGACAGGAGGCTGGCAGCGACAAGCAGGGAAGCGATGCGCATGCGTTGCCACCCAGGCATCAACAAATGACGCTTTCGCACACACGCACTTGGGGTTGCAGGTTGCGAAAACCACGCCAACAAAATAGAAGAAAAAGGGGAAGAAAGCCGGAGTCGGCCTAACGGCATCGCATGATGGGTTCCTGGTGGATGCACACCATCACCGGGCATGGCGGCACCAGGCACGGGATCGGGCAGAATTGAACGATCGCGCCGCTGCCACAATCGCCTACGGGTTCACGGGCGGCCTCGGCACCAGGCAATAGGGCGACGGAGGTGGCCAAGAGGCTGACGGCGAGCAGAATGCTGGTTGCACGCATGGCCCTGGACCCCGCAGGGGCCTGATCACGCTTTCGTCCCAGCACCCAATAAAAGCGACGCGAGGCCAGCATCGGCCGGGCGCCCACGGCATTCACAGCAGAGCCACATGTCAACCCACGCGCAAGGCCGTGGTGGCCGAGGAGGCACGCAGGCAAACACGAAGGCAGGGCAACCCGGCCGCCGCGGGAATCGCCACAACGCCCGCGCTGAAGCAGGACAAGCCCGCCCAATCCACCGTCCCGATTGACCAGCCAATGGTTCTCCGGCGCGTCGAGTGTGCATGGGCGGGCCGGCCCGCGACCTACCGGCGTTCCCCTGCCGTGCTTCGCAGACGCGACGTTGCACGGGCATGGCCCAGGAGATTCGCCGTGACGACCACGGTCGTAATCGCAGCAGCGATGGTCATGATCGTGATCAACCACTTGAACAGCGGCGGATCGGGCCGGGGCAGTACCAGCGCAGCCAGCGACTCGCCGCGAATGAGCGCGTCGCACGCCTGCTTCTCCATCACGCCCGCGTAGCCAGGCACCACCTCCTCCCACAGCAAGTCCAAATCGAACGTTGGCGGCGTCTGCTGCGTCAAACGAACCTCGTACCGGCTGGCGCTGACCTGCCCAGAGACCAGCACCATGTACGTCCCCAACCGATCAAGGGGAAACTCAAGCCGGTCCTCGGCAGCCGATCCCAGCGAGGGCTCAAGCGTCGTGTTGAAGATTTCACGGCCACCCGGGGCAAACAGCGTCATCGTCAAATGATTGTCACCCGGCAAAGCGAAGCTCAAAGCCTCAAACTCAAGCTGACCCGTGCCACCAAACCGCTCGTTGCGAAACGCAAAGACCTCTTGGTAGCCTTCGTCCGGCGTGAACACCGTGTAGGGGTCTGGCCGAACGACCTCATCCACGTGGTCCTCCTGGGGCGCGACGTCGGGCAGCGACCGAATGCGCAGGTGCATCTCCCAATCGCCATCCTCGGAAACGGCAGCATCCGACATGTCCGCCAGATTACCATCCACGCCGCGCCACGGACCGACCGGGCCATCCACGTAGCCGTCCTCCGTGACAAACCACTCGGCGACAAACGTTGAGCGCCCCGTGGCCGGGTCAAAGAAATTCAAATCGTCCACCATCAGACTCACGTTGCCCCAAGCAGCCATGGTGGCAAGCACGGGCGGATGCTGGGGCCCATCGCCGTGAAAGCTGCCATCAATAACCGTATCACGCAGGATCCCGCCACCCCCTTCTCCAAAGAGGTTGTTGAAATCCCCCAGCAAACTGAGGCCCTGGAGGCTGCCGATCGTGTTGATACGACCCAAGCCCTTGTCCGGCCGCGTCTTACCCCACGTGCAGCCATCGAACTCCGCGGGAACCGTTTCGTTTCGGTGCCAGTTGGCTTGCACGGTGGCGGGGTGGCCTAGGGCGTAGTAGTACGTGACATCTTCCACCTTGTAGTACGCGCCCTCCTGGGCAACGGCCAGGGGCGGCAGCGCCAGCACAGCCAGGACGGCCAAGGCAGCCAGCTTCATGATTCCCCCCGCGCGTGGGCCTCAATGACCTGCAAGCCCTCGCTACCGGCTTGGAACTTGAACAGCGCAGCGGCAACCAGCAGCAGCGGCGTTGGCGCCACGGCGTACCAGCCCCATGACATCTGAGAGTGCGTGTAGCCATCAGGCTCGTCGAGTCGTGCCGTAAAGGCCCCCTCGACGCCATGGCCTTCCATGCTGGCGGGCAGCAGCACAAAAGTCGCCGTCACGGCCGCCAGGGCGGTGACAAACGCCAGAGCAGTCAAGGCCAGGCTGGCCCTGCGGTTGATGACGCGGTGAATTCTTGGAACTTCGCCAAGCGCCACAAGGACTCCCAGAGCGCCGGTGGCAATCGTTCCCGCCAAGCCAATCGCCGTGCCCATCCGGGCCTGATCGACGTTGCTCGGCTCGACATCACCGTCCCAACCCCAGGCCCCGAAGGTTAAGCTCCGGGCTTCCACGCCGTTGCCTTCCAAATGGTACGGTGTCCCGGGCGGGGTCTGACGACCGCTGCTAAAATCATACTCGAACCAAGCAGCCGCGAGGCCAACTGCACATAGGCCCACCACGGCGAGTGACATGACGGCAGCACCCCGTGCGTATTCAGGCGCGGTCATGGCGCACCGCACGAAACGGCACCTAGATCCACGCTGCACGCAGCCTTGGAGGCGTGCGGAGCTACGCCCGAGCCAGCCTCGTTAGCACCGGCCTCAGCCACCTGAGCCGACCTACTGCGCTCAACTGCACTGGCCACGTCGGAAGCAATGCGCATCAACTCGCCATTGGAGGGGGCATCGACGCCCGGCAAAATGGGCATCGGCACATACATCTCCGGCGTGTAGGTCGATTCAGGGAATCGCACGCCAGGCACGGGGAAAACCGTGCGTGGATCCAAGTCAATGCCGGGTAGCCGCAGCAGCGCCGCGTCGTCCAAGTGAAGCGTCACTTCACCCGGGGTCGCCGAGTCCATCCTGTCCGGGTAGTGGTACTGGAAGATCCACATGCCCAGGCGATGACCCTCGGGGATGTGAACCTCAAGAGGCTCAAACTCGATCTGAGCCACATAGCGTTGACCTGGAACCATGGCCTGCTGGGTCTCGCCTCCGGCATGGTATTGCAGGTTCATCTGCGCGTGTCCAACCACCGGCACGCCGGCGGGGACCCATTCGGTCTGGTTCATGTCCTCCGTGCGAAGGCGAGGCAGCACCATGGGCGCGCGGACGCGGTCGTCTGGGTCCAAGTCAAACAGCCACGCAGCGATATGGCCACCTCCGCCAGTTGTGCTGAACGGCAGCTTCAACTGTGGCAAGCCAGAGAAGTGCAACCCTTCGTCAAAGGGTTCGCTCACCACTTGATGCACGACAACATCGCCCCGGCCGGGCGTCGGCAAGAGCACCTCGCCGCTTTGGGCGCCTTCGCCCAGCTTGCCCTGCGCGCCAACCTTCAATTCGATCCAATCCGGTGATGTCGGCGGGTAGCTGTCTGCGTTGCGCCACACGCCAAGGCTGTCCTGCACCTGGATGGCTGGACCAGTATCGATCGTGGTGTTACCCCGCAGGTACTTCTCGAACCAACGGTACATCACGTCGCCGTAATCCATTCGGCAGGGCATCACCGCCCACTGCGGCACGTTTGGCACGCAGAATGTGTCGGGCCGGGCGTGATCCCATTGGCCATACCATTGCTTGACCTCCAAGCCCGCGTCGCGGAGCTTCTGGTTGAACGGAATGGCCGCGTGAGGATCGACGTTCCAGTCCTGCAAACCGTGAATCAGAAAGACGCTACCCTTGTAGTTGTCTAGGACCCGCTGTCGGTGGTCGCGCTCAGCGAAGTAAGTGCTGGCGGGCGACCCCCGACCCAGGCCTGCCGTTGCATAGGCCCCCATGGCCTGGCCCTCGTACGCGTCAGGACAGAGCAGATTTTGGCGGTCCTGGTAGCTTTCGCGGTGGGTCGCCGAGCCAAGGCCAACGCCCGGAACCCAGAGACCCGGAAACAGCCAGCCGTCCGGTTCTTGCAACATGTTGGGGCTGAATCCGTAGCTCCAGTACACAAGAGGACCATGCATCATTGGCCCCCGGGTCTCCGCGCTGCCATTGTGGAACATCAAGTCATAGATGTCCGGCAGACCTGAAATTGGAATGATGGTCTTCAGGTACGGATTGCCGGTGCCCGCCGCAGTCCAAGGCGTGGAGCCATCGTAGGAAACCCCCATCATGGCGATGTTTCCGTTGCTCCACTCCTGCGTTCCGAGCCATGTGAGTGCCTGATCCAAATCGGCTGTTTCGTCCGGGCCAAACAGGTCGACACAACCACCGGCCGTGCCGGTTCCGCGAACCGCGATCTGGGCGACGCTGTAACCCAGGGGCAACATGTTCTGGAGCAAGAACGGCGTGCTCTGGTTGGCTTGCTCAATCGTACCGCCGGCCTGCTCGTAATACGGTCCCGCATCCACGATAACGGGCCGCTTGGCCGTGTAATTGTCGGGGTGCCACACGGCGATCACGATGTTGACCTTCGACTCGTCACCCATCAAGCCGGCCGCAGGGCCGTAGTGGGGTCGCTCGGACTCCAGGATATGCACGTCCGGGTAAAGGGGCGGCACCAGTGTTCCGGAAACCAACGCCTTGGCGCCGCCGTTGCCCCGTAGGTACGACCCCTCAAACACGCCCACGTTGCGGTAATGCTCATCCGGATCGAAGTCGGCGAAGTCATTGTACGCGGTCAGGCAGCCCCCGAGGCTCGTCGTCGCCATCAGCAGCGCCACCGCCATCATGGCAGGATGACCCATGACTACCCCTTCCTGGCCGTCACGATGGACGGGCCTCCCACCTTGGCCGCTCGCACAGCATCGACCACCTGCTTCTTGCCTCGCCCCACGAGAATGTCGTCCAGCACTTCGGCCATGCCATTGACTGGAACGATCTCCACGCGGTTGCGGTACAACGGGTTCAACATGATGTCGTTGGTGTTGGAAAGCGGCGCCACGATGCGCGTGTAGCCGGCGTCAACGGCGGTCTCAATGATCTGGGTAATCCCCTTGACCGACGTCACGCCGCCCGTGACGTTCAAGCCGCCCGCAAGCACCGTGTCGCCGCGAACGGCCACGCCGTGCAGTGCAGACAGGGCGCTGACCGCCATGGCCAGCCCCGATGCACGTCCATCGACGCCATCTTGGGCAATCACGCTCTGGATGTGCAGATCCCGGTCAGCCACTTCGGCGCCGGTGACCTTCTGAAGCCAGGCCGCAACGATCTCGGTCTGGGCACGGGCGCTCTCTTCCAGGCCACCGCCGAAGGCCATGTGGCCGCCGTGGCGCGACATGGGTGCGGTCGCCGCCGCATTCACAGGCACAACCAGGCCAGCCGGCTCGCCAACGGCGCCAGTCCCCACGGTGCCAGCGCCGTGCGCGATGCCAATGAGTTCCGAGCTGATCTGAAGGTCGTCATGGGTGCGGCGCTCCTCGAGCTCTTGGTCAGCGATCTGTTGCTCCAGGCTGCGGCTCAGGGTCTTGGCCATGCGCACATCTTCGGCGGTCACAACGTCCGTGCCCCGGGCTTGGGCCACGTCGCCGGCCGTACGCACCAAGCCGCCCAATTCACGCAAGCGAAGCGTCAGCTTGCCACGGCGGCCGCTGCGCCGCTGCCCCTCAAGGATGATTTCCGCGATGGCGTGAGCGTCGAACTTCGAGATCCGCCCGTCGTTGCGAACCTCCTGGGCCACGAAACGGCACAGCTTCAGTCGATTCTCGTGCGTGTCGGGCATCGTGCTGTTGACGTACACTTCGTAACCGTAACCCCGGATACGTGACCGCAGGGCCGGGTGCATTCCCTTGTGGAACCCATCCGGTTCCTGAACCGCATCAAGGTTGCCCGCAGCCACCAGGATGAAGTCGCAGGGAATCGGATCCGTCTTCACCATTGCACCGCTGCTGGTTTCCGACTGTCCCACGATGGAGTACTTTCCATCCTGCATGGCCGTCAGCAGGGCTTGCTGACTATCCAGTCGAAGAACATTGATCTCGTCGATGAACAGGATGCCCCGGTGCGCCTTGTGAATCGCTCCCGGCTCAACCCGCTCGTGGGGAGGCGTTTCCAAGCCTCCCGACTGGAATGGATCATGCCTCACATCGCCAAGCAACGCGCCCGCGTGGCTGCCCGTGGCATCAACGTACTGGGTGTGGGTGGCTTGTTTGGGATCGTATTCGAGCAAGATCTTCGGGATGTTGAAGATGGTTGTGTCCTTGGTGTTGCGGAAGATGCTGAAAAGGAACGCCGACACCAGGACCATGATTCCGAACACCATAACGGTGAGCAGCGTGAAGCCATCAATGAAGAAGCCAGCCAAGCCAAAGGCGAGAATTAGCCCAATGCCGCTCCATTCCAGAACAGCACGCGTGATTTGTTTGCGCCGCGCCAACGCGCGGGTTTCCTTGACAATGTCTCGGCCCTTGCCGGGATCTGTGTCCATGACCTTGGGCGCATTGGGGTCCGCCCGGTTGTGGTACATGAGAACGTCACGCAGCTGCTCGGGCGGCAACATTTCTTTCATCGCCTTGGCGATCATGGACTTGCCCGTTCCCGGGTCACCAA